>CAZUOC010000331.1:0-3607 GCA_964622335.1 uncultured Ignavibacteriaceae bacterium | reverse complement strand
ATGTAATTTCCAACGGCATTTCAGCATAGTTTTTTAAGATTAAAAGAACAAAAGCATAGTTCAACTCTATAAGCCGAATTCTGTATCCTGCCAAAAGCAGGACGGCAATTATTTATCTGGTCTCTGCATTACTACAGAGCTTAAGCGGTCTACCCGGGAACCATTCAAAGCAGAACAACTTTGTTTTCTCTTTTAAGAGAAAAGGATTTCCTTATTTGACCTTGCTTCGGGTGGGGTTTGCCCTGCCAATAATGTTACCATTAATGCGGTAGGCTCTTACCCTGCCTTTTCAACCTTACCCAGCCAAAGCGGGGCGGTAGTTTTCTGTGGCACTTTCCGTCGCATAAAAGATTACTCCTTTAACGCCCGGGTGTTACCCGGCACCCTGTTCTATGAAGTTCGGACTTTCCTCCGCTCACCCAAAGTGATTTTTTAAGTGTGCAGCAATTGCCCGAATTGGACTATACCTTTATTCAAAAAAGTTTTTAGATTATACGAAAATATTGAGTAAAGTATGAATCTTTTAATATTAATTAAATTAATTTTAACAAATAACTAATTATAGTTTAATTAATATAATAAATAGAGCCGACTAAAGCATTAAAAAATTGAGAGTAGACAAGATAAGTTTTATTAAAAGCTCAGGGAATTTATTGCAAAAAGCAGAACGATTATTACTTAAGCCTCGGGATTCTCAGCAATTTCTGGCGAAACAAGAATTCTTCCGCAATATTCGCAAAAGAAAAGCCGGTTGTTTCTTCTTATTTCCAATTGTCTTTGTGAAGGCACTATGTTATGGCAACCTGAGCACGCTGAACGCCTGATAGTAGCAACGGCCGTACCTTTTTTAGCTTTTCTAATTCTCATATAAGCAGAGTAATCAGGTTTCTTTGTTTTCTCGACCATTTCTTTTCTTTGAGCTTTCAGCTTTGCTTCTTCTTTTTCATTTGCTTTGATGATTTCTTTAAGCTCTGCCACTTTTTCCTTAAGCCCGACTTTTAACTCGTCTAGTTGAGGCTTTACTTCTTCAATTTCATCTGTAAGTCTTTTGCTTAAATCGGCGAGTTGATCATTTTCTGATTCAAGTTTTTTAACATGATCTTCTGCATGATCTATTTCTTTTGTTAAAGCATCATACTCTTTGTTATTTCTAACTTGGTAAAGCTGAGCTTTGAATTTCTTTTGATTTGCCTGAAGTTTTTCAATCTCTTCTTCATTTCCTTTTCTCTTATCGAGAGACTCTTTTTTTTCGGTTTCCTTTTTAGAGATGCTGTCTTTTATTTCGTTGATTTTGTTCTCAAGAGATTCAACAGCATGCGGCAGGTCGCCACGTAGTTCTTCAAGCTCATCAAGCTGATCATCTACTAATTGCAGTTCGTATAGAGTTCTTAATCTGCTAATCAATTTAATTTTGCTCCTAATTTATTATAAAAAATCACAGGGTTTGTACTACCGTTATATTTAAAAATTTTATTTTTTCCCTTTTTGATTAACTTAGCCAGGCGTTTGTTCACTTCATCGAGAGAAAATATTTCTGTTTCATAATGTCCCGCATCTATTAGAAGTATTTTTCCTTCATTATCAAAAAAAGTATGATATTTTATATCCGCAGTTATAAGTGCATCGGCATCTTTTTTAAGAGCCGGAGGAACAACTTCTGCACCGGAACCGCCGCATACTGCGACAGTTTTAATTTTATTTCCTTTGCCTGTTGTATACCTGAAATTATTAATACTTAGACTTTTGGAAACGTGATTAAGAAATTCTTTCTGATTCATAGCTCCATTTAATTCCCCAATTGCACCAATTCCATAATTGATGTTTTCATTATTGAGTGGATAGACATCATATGCTATTTCTTCATAAGGATGAACATTCCTGATTGCAGATAATATTTTATTTAGTTTCCAGGAATCAATCAGAATTTCTAATTTGATTTCATCAACTTTTTCATAATTAAGTTTTTTACCAATGGAAGGGGATGTCTTCTCAGAACCCTTAAATGATCCTTTACCTTTTGTTCTGAAACTGCAGTTGGAATATTCACCTATAATTCCTCCCCCGTTTTTAAAAATTGCAGAAGCAACTTTTTCGATATGACTTTCAGGGACAAACACAATTAATTTATATTGTGTCAAGTTAATGCTGCTGAGAAAACGAATGTTCTTAAGTTTTAATATTTTTGCTAACTCAAAGCTGACACCATCTTTTGTAAAATCGAGATTAGTATGAACTGAGAAAAGAGTTATATTATGTTTGATTAATTTCTCAACCAGTAAAGAAGTATTATCACGATCAGTATCAATTTTTCTTAGGGGACTAAAAAGTAGCGGGTGGTGTGTAATTATAATATTGCAATCTTTTTTAACTGCTTCCGTAATAACTTTCATGTTCAGATCTAAAGCCAGTAGTATGTTCTTAACCTTTCTTTTAGTGGAACCAACCTGCAAACCAACATTATCTTTGTTCCAGGCTATTTCTTCTGGTGCCCAGCTTTGTATGTATTTAAATATTTCTCCGCAAGTCATATAAAAAAAATGCACTCCTTATTTCGAAGTGCATTTTTTGTTGTGTTAATATTTTGGTTTATCAGAGTTTCGAAAATATATATTTTTTAAAAACCTTAATTTCACTCTATTTTCAATTATCATATTAAGCAAGTAAATTTAATTTAATCTCCTCTAATATTCAATAAATAATTGATTATTAATGAATTCATAATTATTGAACCGAAACCAGAGTTTCTACCCATTTTCCATCTTCTTTTATTAACTGAATCAGGATATTTACAGCCTCTTCGGAGGGAATATTCCTTTTTACTATGTTTTTTTCACGGTAAAGTGTAATTTTGCCGACTCCCGACCCAACGTAACCGTAATCAGCATCCGCCATTTCTCCAGGACCATTAACGATGCAGCCCATTATGGCTATTTTTACTCCTTTCAAATGTTCGGTTCTCTTTCTTATCATTTCTGTTGTTTCCTGGAGATCGAAAAGAGTTCTGCCGCAGGATGGACAGGCAATATATTCTGTTTTTGATATTCTTACTCTTGCTGCCTGGAGAATTCCGAAGAGAGTTCTATTTATGATTTTTTCTTTTGATTCTTCCTTTAAGAATTTTCTTGTGTACTTTTCGTTTTCTTTATTGGGGAAAAAACTGTTCAGAACCTCAGCCCAGACACCATCTCCGTAGCCATCAATCAAAAGAGAACCGAGATCGGTTGAAGTAAATAATCTGAACTGATCTTCTGTTAAATTATTATAAGAGCGTTTTATTATTACGGGATTGGAGACCTCATTATTTAGTAATTCAAAGAATGCTCTTCTTTCTTCAGCCATTCCATGTTCATTTCCTGTTGTAAGAATTAGAACAAGGTCATTATCATCTTTTATTTTGTTTATAAAATCAATTGTAAAAGAATTGAGATCAATAGAAACGAATTTCAGAATATTTTTATCGATTTCGGAATTAAGAAATTCTTGTACAGATAGAAATGGATTGCCTGTATCTTTCTCTTCTAATGTTAACCAGTAGCTGTAATCATAAATTGCACGGAGACCGTTGGGAATATAGAATGGTAAACTTTGTTTTCCTAAGTAAATTAAA
>CAZUOC010000330.1:0-3615 GCA_964622335.1 uncultured Ignavibacteriaceae bacterium | reverse complement strand
AACGCCCTGTTGAAGAGGGCGTAAACGTTCCCTGAATCGAGTTTCAGTGCAGCATTGAAATAGAAAAGAGCTGAATCAGGCCGGTCCAGTTCCAGCCAAGCCGACCCCATCTGGATGGGGCCGTATGGATTTTTCGGGTTCTTTTCCATCGCTTTCTGAAACGAGGCGATGGCTGTATAGTGGTTGCCCATCCCAACCTCGGCGCTCCCTTTCAGCAGGTAAATCAACTCATCGGGATCATCCAGGTCGATGGCCCGGTAACAGTCGTTGATGCACTCCTCGTAATGTTTGGTAAAGAGGTTGATCCTGGCCCGGTTCACATAGATGCTGGCATTTTTACTGTCAAGCTCCAGAGCGCTCGTGAAATCCTCAAAGGCGCCATCGAATTTCTCCTGCTGGCTACGTACGATCGCCCGGTTGATATAGACATCAGGCTGATAGGGAAAAAGTTCAATAGATGTAGTATAATCCGCTTCAGCCCCGATGAAATCATCAAGGCCGTATTTGGCATAGCCTCTGAAAAAATAGAGATCTGAAGCAGTGGGTTCATATTGGATAGCGTCATTGAGGGTATTCAGAGCCTCGAGATACATGCCATTCTGAAGTTGCGTTACGCCTATCTGCCTGAGGTTTGTGCGGTTTTGTGCCAGTATGAGTGATGCAGGCAAGGAGAGGAAAAGAACGGTAATAACAAGAAAACGATACATTCGTATTGTTTATGAAATGATAAAAATGCTGCATTTCCCTGTAAACGTGATGAAAAATACAGCATCCTGTCAAAAGAATTTCAGGCCCGCTAGTCGGCTTGTCTGCAAATCCGCTTGTCCTCCCGTCCGCTAGTCTTTCATGTAATTCAGCGCGCTGCCTGCTTTGAACCATTTGATCTGCAGGTCGCTGTAGGTATGGTTGGTGACGATTTTTTCTGTGGTGCCGTCAGCATGATGCAGGACAAGGGTTAATGGAACTTCCGGTGCGAACGCTGTAAGTCCGGTCACATCGATGAGGTCATCCTCGAGGATCTTGTTGTAATCATTGGGGTTGGAGAAGGTAAGCGCGAGCATCCCCTGTTTTTTCAGGTTGGTCTCGTGGATCCGTGCAAAGGATTTCACCAGTACCACTTTGGCATTCAGATGCCTTGGCTCCATGGCGGCATGCTCTCTGGAAGATCCCTCTCCGTAATTTTCATCCCCGACGATGATCGAACCGATCCCCTTGCTCTTATAATCCCGTGCCACCTTTGAAACCTCGGCATACTGGCCGGTGACCTGGTTTTTCACCGCGTTGGTTTTATCGTTAAACGCATTCACGGCTCCCATCAGCAGGTTGTTAGAGATATTGTCAAGATGTCCGCGGAACCTCAGCCAGGGGCCTGCCATGGAGATGTGGTCGGTAGTACACTTCCCTTTGGCTTTGATCAGGAGCCGTAGCCCGGTAAGGTCGTTGCCATCCCAGGGAGTAAAAGGTTCCAGCAGCTGAAGTCGTTCAGAGGTGGGATCGACATTGATGGTAATGGCGCTTCCGTCATCAGGGGGAGCAAGGAAACCCGTTTCTTTTACATCAAAACCGTTGGGAGGAAGTTCATGCCCGGCAGGCTCATCCAGCATCACCTTTTTGCCTTCTTTCGTGACAAGGGTATCTTTCATGGGGTTGAATGCAAGCGAGCCTGCCAGGGCCATGGCGGTGACGATCTCGGGGGAGGCGACAAAAGCATGGGTGCTGGCATTGCCGTCGTTTCGTTTGGCAAAGTTCCGGTTGAACGAAGTGATGATAGAGTTCTTCCGGGTAGGGTCATCCATGTGACGCGCCCACTGTCCGATACAGGGGCCGCAGGCGTTGGCCATCACCACGCCGCCAATCTCGTTGAAGACACTCAGAAGCCCATCGCGTTCGGCGGTGTATCTGATCTGCTCCGATCCGGGCGTGATCACATATTCCGATTTCACTTCCAGGTTTTTTCCCCTGGCCTGTTTGGCGACGGATGCTGCGCGGGTGAGGTCTTCGTAGGAGGAGTTGGTACAGGAACCGATCAGGCCTACATCCAGTTTTTCAGGATAGTCATTCTCTTTCAGGAAGGCAGCCAGCGCTGAAACAGGATGTGCCACATCGGGTGAAAAGGGGCCGTTCACGAAAGGCTCCAGGGTGGAGAGATCAATTTTGATATACTGGTCGTAGTAAGCTTCGGGATTCTTCATCACTTCCGCATCAGGAACCAGCAGGTGTGCATGGGAATCGGCCAGGACAGCGATCTCCGGGCGGCCAGTGGCATCCAGAAACTCCTTCATCTTGGTATCGTAAGCAAAGAGGGAGCAAGTAGCTCCGATCTCGGCGCCCATGTTGCAGATGGTTCCTTTTCCGGTACAGGACATGTTTCTGGACCCTTCACCGAAGTATTCGACAATGAATCCCGTACCGCCTTTGACGGTCAGGATGCCGGCCAGTTTCAGGATCACATCTTTCGCACTGGCCCATCCGTTCAGCCTGCCGGTGAGTTCTACGCCCAGCACTTTGGGCATCTTCAGTTCCAGCGGCATCCCCGACATCACATCCACGGCATCCGCGCCGCCAACTCCAATAGCAACCATTCCCAATCCCCCAGCGTTGGGGGTATGGGAATCGGTCCCGATCATCATTCCGCCCGGGAAGGCGTAGTTTTCGAAGATCACCTGGTGGATGATACCGGCTCCCGGCTTCCAAAACCCGATCCCGTACTTCGCGGAGACCATCTGCAGAAAGGCATAGACCTCCTTATTGGTAACCAGCGCCTGGGGAAGGTCATCGGCAACCCCCTCCTTCGCCTGAATCAGGTGATCGCAGTGGACGGTAGCCGGGACTGCGCTTGTTTTACGTCCGGCGGTCATGAATTGCAGCAGCGCCATCTGGGCAGTGGCATCCTGCATGGCAACACGATCAGGCTGAAAGTTCACGTAATCCGTTCCCTTTTTATATGGCGATGCTGGCATCGGGTAAAACAAATGGCCGTAAAGGATCTTTTCTGTCAGGGTCAGGGAACGGCCTACTATTTTTCTTGCAGAATCCACACCGGAAGTAAGTTTCCGATAGGTTCCGCGGATGAGGTTGAGATCGATCATCATAACGTTTCTTAAAAAAAAATGACTATTCCGCAAAAATACCAATTCAAATAGAATAAATTTGCTTTCTGGAAGAATTTGTACCCTAAAACATTGATAAACATGACTGGAGAAAAAATTACCATCAAGGACAGAAAACTAACCGTGCCTGATCATCCCGTAATTCCTTTTATTGAAGGCGACGGAACAGGTCCGGATATCTGGAATGCCAGCGTGCGCGTATTTGACGCTGCAGTGGAAAAGGCCTATGGCGGAAAACGAAAGATCATCTGGAAAGAGGTACTGGCGGGCCAGAAAGCGTTCGACAAAACTGGCGAATGGCTTCCACAGGCGACGCTCGACACCATCAGGGAATACCTGGTAGCCATCAAAGGCCCTCTGACAACTCCGGTGGGTGGAGGGATCCGCTCATTGAATGTTGCATTGCGACAGATCCTCGACCTGTACACCTGTTTGCGCCCTGTAAAATACTTCAAAGGGGTCCCCTCACCGGTGAAACGTCCTGAGCTGACCAACATGGTGATCT
>CAZUOC010000329.1:0-3630 GCA_964622335.1 uncultured Ignavibacteriaceae bacterium | reverse complement strand
GCAGGGTCTTTAAGGATTCTTTTATCTTTTTTCAAAACTTCATGTATTACCTTGTTAAAACATTCAAATTTCCAAGATGGCTTGCAAGCACTTCAACAACTGGTTTGTCAGATGATTATGATAAATTTTGTGTGGCTTCTGAAGGATACAAAGACCTTTTTATCTCAAAAGGCGTTAAACCAGAAAAGATTTGTGTAACCGGAATACCCAATTTTGATAATTGTAAGAAATATTTTGATAATGATTTTCCTCACAAAAATTATGTACTTGTCGCAACTTCTGATATGAGAGAAACTTATAAGTATGAGAATAGAAAAAAGTTTATCAAAAAAGCAGTTAAAATTGCTAACGGGCGCCAAATTATTTTCAAACTTCATCCTAATGAACTTGTAGAAAGAGCGACACAGGAAATTAATCTTTACGCACCCGGCGCCCTAGTTTACCCACAAGGCAAAACAGAAGAAATGATTGCCAATTCTGATGTTTTAATAACAAGATTTTCGAGCGTCGTATATGTTGGACTTGCTCTTGGAAAAGAAGTCTATTCTGATTTCGATTTGGAAATGCTTCAAAGATTGCAGCCAATACAGAATGATGGTTCTTCGGCAAGAAATATTGCCAAGGTTGGTGAAGAACTTATTGAAACTAAAAAATCAAAAGAACCTGTTTATTTTGAAAAAAGTATGATTAGAAAATTCAGCTTTGTTGAGAGGATAAGAGAAAAACGAAAATATGCTAACGCAAAATCATAGTAACAGGATTTGATTTGGAAGATTTAGCGAGAAAGAAAAAAGTTGTTACTGTAATTCAGGCAAGAATGGGTTCTACCAGGTTGCCTAACAAGGTTTTTTTGCCTCTTGCCGGGGAATCTCTTCTTTACAGGATGTATGAAAGAGTAAAAGCTTCACCTTTTACGGGAACTGTTGTCGTAGCAATTCCACAGGAACTTGAAGATGATCCAATCGAATCTTTATGTAAAGAAAAGAACATTTTATTATACCGCGGCGACACTTATGATCTTCTGGACAGGCATTATAAAGCAGGATTAAAATTCAATGCTGAAGTTGTTGTTAAAATCCCTTCCGACTGTCCATTGATTGACCCCGGTATTATTTCCAAAACAATAAATTACTATTTAGAAAATTCTGATAATTTTGATTATGTGAGTAACCTTCATCCTCAAAGTTATCCGGATGGAAATGATGTTGAGATTATGTCGATGGAGGCAATGAAAAAAGCATGGGAAAAAGCTTCTAGAAACTTTGAAAGAGAGCATACAACACCATACTTTTGGGAAAATCCTGATCAGTTCCGAATTGGAAATGTAAAATGGGAAACTGGTTTTGATTATTCAATGACTTACCGCTGGACTATTGATTACCAGGAAGATTATCTTTTTATAAAGGAAGTGTACGATGAACTTTACAATCAGAACCCTTTATTCGGGATTAACGATATTCTTAATCTTTTATCTCAAAAACCTGAGTTAATGAAAATAAATGATAAGTATATTGGTGTGAACTGGTATAGAAATCATTTAACTGAATTAAAAACAATTTCAGCAGAGCAAACTAAACAAGTGTAAGTGCAAGATTAAGTTCACGTATTTTGAACTTCTTGAACTTGCTCTTGAACTTGAACTTGAACTTTTTTAATTATAACGCCTATGAAAAAAAATAAAACCGAACTTGAAGAAATTGCATACAAAGTCAGAGAGCATATCATCAGAATGTCCACTGACGGCGGATGTTTTACAGGAGCTTCTCTTTCCTGTACAGACTTAATTGTTTACCTTTATTCAAATTTCTTAAACGTCAACAAAAATAATCTTAAAGATCCTAATCGCGATTATTTGTTTTTATCCAAAGGACACGATGTTCCGGCACTTTACGGAACATTTGCAGAGCTTGGTATAGTCGAAAGGGAGAGATTAAAAAATCATTTGAAAACAAACGATTTTATATACTGGCATCCAAATGTTAATATTCCCGGAATTGAATTTCATTCGGGATCTCTTGGACATTTACTTTCTGTTTCAATGGGAGTCGCAATGGATTGCAAAATAAAAAAACAACCTAATAAAGTAGTTGTGATTCTTGGAGATGGCGAACTTAATGAAGGAAGCATCTGGGAAGGTCTGCTCGTGGCTTCATCTTTAAAGTTAAATAATCTTATTGTTATTGTTGACAGAAATGAATTCCAGGCAAATATGAGAACCGAAGAACTTGTTCCTATGGAACCTCTAACAAATAAGTTTGAAGCTTTTGGCTGGCAGCCATATAAATGCAATGGTCATGATTTTAATAATCTTGAAAAAACATTTGAATCTCTCCCCTCTCAACCCGAAAAACCTGTTGTGGTTATTGCGTCAACTGTAAGAGGAAAGGGTTTGCCAAGTATAGAAGCAAGAGCCGACAGATGGTTTTGTAATTTTACTCACGAAGAAGTTGAAATGCTCTTAAAAGAACTCTATAGTAAAGAAAAAACAGAACTTAAATCAGAAACATTAATAGTGCGATAATGAATTACGAACAAAAACTTTTAGAGCTTATTCAAAATGATGATCGCATAGTTGTGATGACTGCTGAAAATCGGGCGTCAATAAGAAATTTACCTCCTAAAATTGGAGACAGATTTATTGACGTTGGTATTGCAGAACAAACAATGGTTGGAATGGCTGCAGGTCTTGCTTTAAGAGGACGAATTCCACTTGTGCATGCTTTATCAACTTTTTTAACAATGCGTGCTTTTGAATTCGTGAGAACAGATGTTGGAATCGGGAAATTGCCTGTTAAGCTTATCGGTGCTGTTCCCGGCTTTTTATCTGATGGAAACGGTCCTACTCACCAGGCAATCGAAGATATTTCAATTATGCGGGGAATTCCCAATATGAATATTTTCTGCCCTGCAGATGAGGAAGATCTTTTAATTGGTTTGGAAAAAATTGTTAATAGTCCTTATCCGGCTTACATCCGTTATAATAATTTGACACCTTCAGTTAAACACGATACTAAATTTGAAATTGGTAAAGCTGAAATAATCACTGAAGGAAGAGATGTTGTAATTATATCTTACGGCATTTTATTAAAGCAAGCTATTGAAGCTGCTGAAATATTAAAGGTTGAAGGTAAATCAGTAGGAGTAATTAATTTAAGGACCGTCTCCCCTGTTGATAGAAAAGCAATTATTAAAGCCTGCAGAGATTCATTTCTTGTCGTTACTCTTGAAGATCATTTTCAGACAGGCGGTTTATTTCCTATTGTGAGTGAAATTCTTATTGAAGAAAAATTGATTTGTAATGTTTTGCCTATTGCCTTGAAAAACAAATGGTTTAAACCTGCTTTGCTTCCCGATGTTCTTAAATATGA
Organism: uncultured Ignavibacteriaceae bacterium; assembly: GCA_964622335.1. Taxonomy (GTDB): domain Bacteria; phylum Bacteroidota; class Ignavibacteria; order Ignavibacteriales; family Ignavibacteriaceae; genus RBG-16-34-14. The sequence goes on along the minus strand of CAZUOC010000329.1, from coordinate 262 downwards.
AGGATTCACGGGAGAAGCTATTGCAGAAAAAATAAGTCTTGAACTAGAAAAAGCAAATTATCAAACAGCACAGTTTTATTTTTAGATCGAAGGGAAAATTGCTATGCCCAATTCAGTTAAGTTTAATAATGATTATCCGGATATAAAAAAGTCTGATGAGCTTTATAAAAAAGCTCTGGATTTAATTCCTTGTGTTACCCAAACCCTTGCAAAAGGACCTACACAATTTGTTAACGGTTCTTCGCCAAAATATCTTGCAAAA
>CAZUOC010000328.1:0-3670 GCA_964622335.1 uncultured Ignavibacteriaceae bacterium | reverse complement strand
CTGAGTATTAAAAGTGACATCAAAAAATTTATGGTTCAACGCTGCAAGTTGATTAACCGAAATATCCGAAATGATTTTCCTATCATTACTGTAATTAAGAACCTCAACAAGAACTTTAAAGTTGTCTGCCGCTGTTTCACCAGCATTATAAACTCCAAAGTTTAGTTTCATATCTTCACCAATCAGTAAACTGTCTTTTTCTACTTTCACAACCTGGTAATTTATTGCAAGCTCAGGAAGTGTTTTAAAATTAATTCCTAAAGAATTAATTGAAGGAGTCTGATGCTGTTCATTTGCATTCAGCTTCGTCATAATTTTGAGAGACGGATAAACTGAAGCATCAATATTTGAAAGCGATGAAATATTGTTTGTGAAAGAAAGTTCATTTAAAGTATCAATATCTCCATTTGCTTTTATGCCAAGTGGGAAATAATTAATCGAAGAGCCGGAAGGAACCGAATCCTGTTTCTGAATATTTAGCCAGCCGGAAGAAGTTCCGGAAGAAGGAAAAACGACATATCCTTCATTATTGATAACTATTTTTGAGACTGAAAAATCTGCAGAACCAAAACCATTTCTCTTAAAAGATTCAACAACACTTCCCTGCGGTGCACCTTTTTTACCAAGAACACACCAGGAATCTCTGTATCGAACGCTATCGATGTATAAGCTTCCATAGGTTTCAATCGCTCTTCTTACATCAGTCCCGCCTCCAAATCCGAGAACAGATTGAGCACCATCATCACAAATTGCCATTGCAACAACAGTCCCCTCAGGTAATGAATTTAAATATGCAATCATTGAATCGGCAGGAGCGGTATTTGACTGAAGAAAATAATGGTAATTTTTCGGTTCGAGTGTAGCTGTATCTATTTCCGCTGTAGCTATACCCCAGAAAAATGTATTTACCAGATTTTCTAATCCATTGAGAGCTATAGAGGCATAAGAACCTGCAGAACTTCCCGCGGAAGAAACATCCAAAACATTTTTATCAGTTGTTAATTTCCATCCGGCAGAAGAAGTATCATATTTAACTTTAGATTGTTCCACATCATTTTCATTAAAAAATTTATCTATATACCAGTTGAAGTTTTTGTTAACATTTTCAAATGAGTAAACATCAGACCATTCCTGGCTTTCATCATCAAGTTTTACTTTCCACCAATATCTTTTATTTGCCACGAGAGAATTCAAATTAATAGAAGTATAAACGCTGTCCATACTTCTATTAATATCAGTTGCATTTTGAAAATCCGGATTGTCGGATAACGATAATCTTAAATTGTTTGATGAAGGACTGAGAACAGGATTCAGAACTCTTAAATTACTTCTGTTACTATTGTAATATTTTTCTGCTTCGATCGGTCTTACAGAAGTTGAAAATACAGTAAAAGTAAAATCGGCAGAATTATCTGTTTCATACAACTCATCAATTAAGTTTTGATTATCCAATTCAACATTTATTGTATGCTGCCCTACTTTCCCTTTAACAGGAATATTGACGGTTAATGTATCATAAAAAAGAGGTACCGGAATTTTAAGCTCCGAACTAAACGAAATATTATTATTCCAGTTATCAACAATGAAAACAGTTGCTGAATCGTCAGGCACTCTACCGGTATTTTGAATTTCAATCTTCAAAGTAACAATGTCTGTCATATCGTTCGGGTTTTCCCCTACTAAGGAGATAGAACTTTCTTTAACAACTAAGTTTGGTTTGGGTGGGGTTTTAAGATGAATGATAGGATCACCAAACAGAAAATTACAATAGGTAAAAACTCTGTTCACATCTGTGAACCCATTTTCCTCCAGTTGTTGTATTTTACCAAGAATATGCGCTTCCCCAACTGAAGATGATTCATTAACCAATAAATTATTATAAAAAAGATAAGGGAAGCGAAGCGATGTTGATAAATATCCAAGACTGGAATTACCGAAATAATTTATTGCCTGACCGCCGGGATTTTGCAGAAGGAATAATTCTCCGAATGCATCAACATCAGGTTCTGCAAATTTACCTGTCGAGCATCCGAAATCTGAAATCAGGGGATTTCTATCCAAATAATTGTTCTTGAGATCCTCAAACGAAGTGACGCCGTTATCCCAGGTCTGTGTTCCGCTATGACCGATATAGGAAATAAAGAGTCCTCCCTCAACAATTGCTTTGTTAATCTCGGCAGGAGAAAACGGGCCAAAGTTTGAGACCGGATCAAAGGTCTTGTAAAAATGAACGCCCGATCCACCGACAGGTTTTGGAGAAACAAGTTCATTAAGTATTCTGTCATTGACATCTTTAATCTGATTGTATGTTGATATATCTCCGCCACTGAATAATAAGTAATTTTTGTTCCAATTATCATACTGCCTGTTAATGTATGTTTGATGTTTCTGTAAATAATAAATAACATCTTCGTTACTTGTCGCTGGGATTCTCCCAACGTACATTTGCGGAATTTCTACTGCCGAGCTATCCCACATAACAAACCACGTATCGCTTACAGGATCCCCATAAGAAGGGACAAAGTCTTTTCTAATAACGCCTGTCGGTGGTATAACTACTTTTTTATAATCGTAATTCGCATCACCAATAATATTAAGATAAGATGGTTTTGGTGATTGCCAATATTGATTAGCTGCAAAAAGAAAATCTCTTACTGCCTCTACTTTGTTTAATCCATAAGAAAACTCATCATAAATATCATTTATATAAACTACTTCAACTTTATCATTATAATTACTTTCTATAAAATTTTTGTACTCGTTAACAGATATTTCAAATTCTTTATTTGTAAGAATAATATAGTCGGCGGTGCGTTCAGGATTTCTGAGATTTACAAACTGCTTTTTAGTCACGAAGCGTGCTGTTCTTTTGTATTGATCATTAACGATTAAATATTTATCACCACCAAAGATAATATCTGTGAAAGTTAAAGTACCCGAAGAAAGATTGTAAGCAGTTATTCTTTTAAACTCCGGCTTAATTTTATAAACAAAAATTCCGGGGTCAGTAATATTTGTAGCAGCAACTACTCTTTCAGAAAGAACTACAGAATCTGGAATTGTAATCATCAAAGAGTCATTTACAGCAACATTATACCTGTAAAAATCAATATCTACCCAATCAATTAAAGATTGTTGAAACGATGCCGCTGTTTGTAACCCATAAACTGTATAAACATTATCTGTTTGATTCAGAACATTTGAATTAAATTTTGATTCCAGGTTAACGGTTTGTCTGAAATCATAAAATATTGTGTCAACAGGAGTTGATGAATTAAGACTCGCTGCATTAGCGTGAGCATTGGAAGTTACATCTGCAGCATTACTGATTAACCGGGTTATTGCTCGAACCGGCGTATTTGGAACGAAATCGGGCGAATTGAAATAGAAAGGTGAGGAACCATATGTCAGGATATTCCCTGTCCATACTTTATTTTCCTGCCAAAACGGGAGCTGAACTCTCGCAACAAGCGCGTCATAATACCAAAGTCTCTCATCTTTTTCGAAGTGCAACTTTACAAAATGGCTTTTTATAGTATCAGTTAACGAAGGAATAATTAAGCTTATAGAATCAGCTCTTAAACCATTTTTACCTCCCCAGGTAAGCCAGACAAAACTCGTATCGTTGTATCTGTCATAGTAATTCAGATAATCTGAGCCGGAAGATACT
>CAZUOC010000327.1:0-3700 GCA_964622335.1 uncultured Ignavibacteriaceae bacterium | reverse complement strand
GCAGGAAGCTAACCATGTAGGGTTCGGTGAAAAGCTGAGTGACAGCGGGTAGTTCCCAGGCACCAATCTTAACTTCAGAGGCGTTGACTTCTTCCTTCTTTTTGGCCTGCCAGAACTGGTAGACCCAGCCGAGGGAGTCTGATGCAAGAAAGACATCCAGGGGCAGATCAGTCACTAGGCGCTCCAGCCTTTGCTGATGTTCGGGAGGAAGGGTCAGTTGAAAGACCGGTGAGTCGGGTCTGAAGATCTGGGGCAGCATCCGGGCCGCATATCGGGAGGCCAGTTCCCAGCCGTTCTGGGCGCCTTCGTCGTCGGCCAGGTCTTCACACTCTTCCAAAGTAATGGCTACAGGATCATCAGGGTCCGGATACATGAGCAGGTTGTTTTCAGCCAGAAACCGGGCAAAGAGCATGCGATGCCAGTGCTCATAGGCCACTTCCTCGATGAGTCGGTCAAGGGCCTGCCTTCCTTTGGCATCCCGACCATTGCCAAGCTGGCGACCATGCGCCCTGAGTCGGCGGCGGAGTTGACGCTCTTCCTCTGAAAGATGTTGGTAAGAGGCGGGCTCGCCTACACCTATCTGTTCCAGGGCCGCACGGGCCGCCTCTTCGGCTATTTCGCGTGCATCTTTGACTGTTTTTTCGAGTTTGTTCCTTAAGGATTTTTCCAAAGGCTGCATTGAAAATCCTCAATGTATGATAACCGGACCTTTTTTGAGGGCTTCTTGAAGTTCACTCCTTACATCTTCCAGCCATATATCAATTTCCTGTTCGGTCTTGATAGTACGGTTCGGCACTTCATAAAACTGGGCTTCAGGCTCCATCAACTCGGCCGCGGCAACAAGAACCGCCTCAAACCGGGAAGACATGGCCGCTACCCTGTCAGCCAGAGCCGAAAGGGTCATTTTATCAAGAGTTTTTAATACTTCATCGGTATCGCCGACTTTTATTTCAGGGGCATCTGCCGCCACGAGCCTTTGCTCTTCCAGAAGTGTATACCTATGATCAGGATCAAGCTGCTGCCAGTTTGCATCCTCTTCCAGCCTGGCCATTCCTTTTTCGTGTTTTTCTTTGTAATCCTTATCCAGACGGTTCAACTCATCCCTGAGAAGCTGGGTCGTATTTGCCAGCAAAGGGTCGATAAGATTCTGCTCTTCTAATAACAGGCATTTTTCTTCAATATGAGTAACCTGGGATATCAGTACATCGGCATCCTTGAGACCCTCGGCATGATGGCTGAGCCGTTTAAGCGTATTCCAGCGGGGCCATTTCTTCTCAATTTGTTCACCCAGGCCCTTCCATGTCTCAATAGCTTGTGTCAGCTCATCACGTTTATTAAAAAGGGAAATAAGCTGTTCATTACCGGCGGTCAGGCGGATTTCATCCAGGATCGTGGTATCCGGGGGAGGAGGTTTGGGCGCCTCACCTCCGGCCCTGTCGGCCAGCTCCTGGAGATTTTGTAAAAATTGCGAAACATAGACCGGTTCTTCTCCCTGCTTGATCGAAAAGCCCACCTTCTGGAAGAGTTTTCGGATCTGAATCCGCTGGGCCGTGGTAACGGTGGTGGATTCCACCTTGAACATGATTTTGCCGATGGCCTTACGCTCCAGTTCTTTGGGATCAACCGGCTTATTCTTATCATCCAGTGCTCTAATCAATCCCGCTATCAGCAGAACATGCAGTCCTCCATCAATGGCATCCCTCGACCAGCCATAGGGGGCCGCCTCAAAGTGACTGCGGATATCCGCCCCCCTTTTGCCTCCGGCAATGAACCCCAAAATTACCTTGCACACCGGATTTTTCCCTGGTTCACCATCGTCGTCCACGCTTTTCAAGGCGTCAGGAGCCCCTTTTCGCGCCTTATCATAGACCTTGGCCCAACCGGAATGATCGGCCGGGTTGAATTGAGGGAACAGGCGCTGGAGAGAATTGGTCGCGGCCTCGGTTATCATATCCTGCAAGTCATTACCAAGGATCTCATTACCGCCTCCCTGAAAAACCCTGGCCCCTGAAAAGGCCTCATCAAGCAGCTCATCAATCATGCCGTCTGCGGTCTGCTTGGTGGTCTCCATGGCGGCCCGGGCTTCTTTGCCCTCCGGGCCTATGGGTACACCCCTTTTATCAATGGTGGCACTGGCGGACTTATAGTCGATCAGATGTTGCCGCAAGGCATCGGCCGACCGTTTGGGAATAAAAACATAAACAGTGGGGGAATGATTTCCAGCTTGCAGGGCATCGGCACGCACCGAGTTCTCATCAATGCTCCATCCATCCCGAACCCAGACATATATCTTTTGGTTATGATCAGGAGGTAAATCCGAATTGAAAATGGGATAAAAATCCCGGGGAACTTTTGAAGAACCCTGGCTCAGGGATAATTTCTTTACCATTTGCCCGAATTTTTGACGTATCCGGTCATCACGCTCTGATTCCACGCGATGGGCCTCGTTTGCCAGTTGGCCGCGCTGGCTCAGGAATTCATCATTCCAGGCAGTGCTTTCCTCTGTCTGAATACGATATTCATCCCCGACTTTCATCAATAGCCCGCATTTATCCATCAGTCCCGGCAGCTTGCTTCTTATCTCGGCGCTCCCAGCCGTGAGGTCCTGCACCATGAGATCGGCAACCGTGTCAACTGACGCCTTGAGGCCTATTTCCTTATTTTCTCCTGTCAGCTTGTTAATTAAAAATACGAGTCCACAGGCCCTGGCCATCAATCGCTCATCCGTAGAGCCCTTAATCCAGCTCATTGTTTTCTCATGCACCTTTCGAGGGAGTATACGAGATTGCAGAAGCCTGTCGGCTGAATCGAAATAGATATAATCACCTTCCACAACATTTCCGATAGCCGAATCCAGATTGGTCTGAATGGCCTTATGAATCATACTGAGCTGGTTGCGGAGTTGGCTGTCGGTCCCGGTGGGATCCAATACCCTCAATGTGTTTTCCCAGAACCGCCGCCGCACCGGCAGGATTGGATAATCCGGAGCAAATACCTTTGTATCGTCCTGGCGATGGCCGATGGTGGTTCCGGAGAGATGTCTTGAAATCTCTCCGATATTCGTGTCCATTTCCTTTTCAATTTGAGCGAGAGCATTTGCCTTCTTGGCCAGGATAACCTTCCTGACAACCGCATCAACATCGGAATCCGAGAGTTCGACCCGAACGGTGAAACGTCCCTCAAGTTTTTTCAGGTTGGAGGTACCGGTCACGGCTGTCTGTCCGGTTCCGATGAACAGTAATTTTCCCCCGATACTTTTGCAGCAGGCTTCGACTGTCTCCTGAACGCTCGATGAGCGTAGGGAGTCTCCGCCGATATATTGCTGGACCTCATCCAGAACGACCAGGGTCAAGGGGAATTTGCCGTCTTTCTGAAGGGCACGTTTGATAGTCTTGATCATGTCATCATTACTGATATCCTGAACATAAGGATAGAGATTATTCAGTGTTTCAACACACACCGAAGAAGATGTAAAAAGGTTAGGCTTTACCCGGACCAGGGCTTCGTGGAGATCTTCGGCAACATAGAAATTGTCGATCTCTTCCTGCCAATCATTTCCCTTTTGTTCAACATGTTTTCTGACCGCATCATAGATGCCTTCGCTTTTCAGCCACATGACAAAACGGGCCGTGGAATATTGTTCGGGAAGACCGGCTGATTTTAAAATGATCCGAAGCAAAGCCAGCCGCACACTGCCGCT
>CAZUOC010000326.1:0-3702 GCA_964622335.1 uncultured Ignavibacteriaceae bacterium | reverse complement strand
TTATAATAATTAATTGAACGTGTCTTGCCCGGAGTTGAGCTAATTTTAGCCAGATTTTTCCTGTTAAAGAGAGAATTAATAAAAGATGATTTGCCAACATTCGATCTTCCGCAAAGTATTACTTCCGGAAGACGAAGCCTGGGAATATCCTTTAGATTATAAACTGATTTGACAAAATCTTGTGTTTCAAACATACTTTAATATATAAAATTAGGAGATTTTTTTGAGATATTGAATTCTCCAGTAATCTTTAAAACAAAAAATCCTCGTTTAAACGAGGATTCCTGTTTTTAATTTCAAACCTATTCTTCTTTTTTCTTTTTACGCCCTTTTTTCTTTGGTTTTTCTTCAGCTTTGGCTTCTTCATCTTCTTTCTTTTTTCTACCTCTTTTCCTAGGTTTCTTCTCTTCTTTGGTTTCTTCAACTACTTTAGCATCTTCAACTTCAGGAATAGCTTCTTCAGTTTCCTTTTCCTTCTTTGCTTTCTTGGCTTCTTTTTGTTCCTTCTTCTCTTCGCCTTTTGCTTTCATAACTTCATTGAAGTCAACAAGCTCGAGAATAGCAATATCGGCAGCATCACCTATTCTCTTACCAAGTTTAACAACTCTAGTATAGCCGCCGGGTCTGTCGCCTATTTTTTCTAATATATCACCGAATAATTCTTTAACAACTTCCTTGTCATGAATTTCACTCATAACCTGTCTTTTAGAATGAAGGTCATTCTTTCTTGCCTTCGTAATAAGTGTTTCCGCAAAACTTCTTGTCTCTTTGGCTTTTGCCAGAGTTGTTCTTATTCTTTTATGCCTGAATAATGAAGTTGCAAGCGATCTTAACAACGCTTTGCGATGACTTTCAGTCCTGTTTAATTTTCTTCCTCTAACACTGTGTCGCATTTCCGGTCCTAATTAAAATACTTGGAATTAAGTTGTTTCGGGTTCTTCTTTAATATACTTATCTACATCCATTCCGAACTCGAGTCCCATAGTTTCAACAATTTCCATAAGCTCAGAAAGAGATTTTCTTCCGAAATTTCTGAACTTAAGCATTTCGCTTTCATCTTTCCTTACAAGATCAGCCAGATTTTTAATGTTGGCAGCTTTAAGACAATTATGAGATCTTACACTAAGTTCGAGATCATCAACGGGAGTAAGAAGAATCTTTTTTATTCTTTCTGATTCTGTGTCTTTAGGCGTAACAGCCTGTTCTTCTTCCTGCTCAATATCAAAATTTATGAAAAGCTGAATATGCTCTCTTAATATCTTCGCTGCTTGTGTAAGAGCATCATCAGGAGTAATTGAACCATCGGATGTAACCTCAAGAGTAAGTTTCTCATAATCAGCTTTGTCGCCAATACGTACATTCTCTACATCATATTTCACATTTTTGATCGGTGTAAAAATGGAATCTATCGGAATAACACCAATAGTCTGGTCAGCAGAAACGTTTTCAGCAGCAGGGACATATCCCACCCCTTTTCCCACATGTATCTCAACATCAAGCTTAATATTTTTATTAAGTGTTGCGATATGAAGTCCGGGATTAAGAATTTCAACTTCATTGCTCGCTTTTTGAATATCAGCAGCGGTCCATTCTCCCTGCCCATCAAAAGATATATCAATCTTATTAGGTTTTTTGCTGAGCAATTTCATTCTAACCTGTTTAAGATTCAGAATAATCTCCGAAACATCCTCGACTACTCCTTCAATGGTAGTAAATTCATGCAGCACACCACTGAATTTAACGGAAGTTATCGCAGCACCTGTTAAAGAAGAAATGAGAACTCTTCTGAGAGAATTTCCAAGTGTAACACCATAACCTCTTTCAAGCGGCTGCAGCAAAAATTTTCCAAAAGTATTCGTATATGTTGACTCGTCAAGAACTACAGCTTCGGGCATCTTTAAATATGATATGCTCATTTAATAATCCTCTAAAATTTATCTATTAAAAAAATTTATTTAGAATAAAGCTCTACAACCAACTGCTCGTTGGCGTTAAGCGGAATGTCCGCTCTTTCAGGAACCTGGACAAAAGTTCCACTCAGTGTAGCTTTATCAATAGTTAACCAGGAAAACTGATTGTCCCTTACTTTTTTGAGAGAATTATGAATAGCATCCATCTTCTTGCTCTTTTCACGGATGCGTATAATATCTCCTGCAGATACAACAAAAGATGGAACATTTACGGTCTTGTCGTTAACCATTACATGCCTGTGACTAACAAGCTGTCGGGCAGAAATCCTTGTAGGTGCAAATCCCAAGCGATAAACAACATTATCGAGTCTTCTTTCCAGAAGTTTAATAAGGTTTTCGCCTGTAATACCTTTTTGTCTGCTCGCTTTTTCAAAAAGATTTCTAAACTGTTTTTCAAATAAACCATAAATCCTTTTGATTTTTTGTTTTTCTCTTAACTGAACGCCGTATTCTGATATTTTTTGACGCCTGGACTGTCCATGTTCTCCGGGAGGATAGTTCTTCTTCTCAAGAGGACTTTTTCCCATTAAAGATTTAGGACTTCCAAAAAGATCCTGTCTTTCTCTTCTGCTAAGTTTATATTTTGGACCTGTATGTCTTCCCATCTATTAGTTCACTCCGTTATAAATTAAACTCTTCTTCTCTTAGGCGGTCTGCATCCGTTATGCGGAATCGGTGTCACATCACGAATAGATGATATCTCCAATCCTGCAGTATTCAATGCTCTGATTGCCGCTTCTCTTCCGGAACCGGGGCCTTTCACAAGAACTTCAATTCTTCTCAAACCAAGATCATAAGCTTCCTTAGCAGCAGCTTCTGCCGAAGTTTGTGCAGCATAAGGCGTGTTTTTTCTTGAACCCTTAAAACCATTTTTGCCTGCCGAGGACCACGAAATAGTATTACCATAAATATCTGTAATTGTAACAACAACATTATTAAAAGTAGCTTTTATGTGTGCTATACCATTCGCATCGACGTGAGTTCTTTTCTTAACTTTTTTTACTGCTTTAGCCAAACTAATTTCCTTCCGTTTTAATTACTTCTTAGTAGGAACTTTTTTCTTTCCTGCAACAGTTTTACGTTTACCTTTCCTGGTTCTGGAATTTGTTCTAGTTCTCTGTCCTCTTGCAGGCAAGCCTTTTCTATGTCTTATACCACGGTAGCTTCCTATATCCATCAGTCTTTTAATATTCTGCTGAATCTCAGAACGTAAAGCACCTTCAACTTTAAAATCTGCCTGGATAACTGCTCTTATTTGTGCTACTTCATCTTCGTTAAGATCAGATACTTTTTTGTTAGGATCAACTTTCGCTTTCTCAAGAATGGCTGAAGAAAGTGAATTGCCGATACCGAAAATGTATTGCAATCCGAAAAGCACTTTTTTGTTTTTTGGCAAATCTACGCCAGCTATACGAGCCAATTATATCTCCTTACTTTTTCTTATTAACCCTGACGTTGCTTATGTTTTTTGTTTTTACAAATAACTCTAACAACGCCTTTGCGTTTAATAATTTTACAATTTTCACATATTTTTTTAACTGAAGCTCTTACTTTCATTTTTGCTCCGCTATTTATACCTGTATGTTATTCTTCCCTTTGATAAATCATAGGGAGAGAGTTCAATCGAAACTTTATCTCCAACCAATATTTTAATAAAGTGCATCCTCATCTTTCCAGAAATATGCGCAAGTATCTCATGTCCGTTATCAAGCTTTACTTTAAAATTAGCATT
>CAZUOC010000325.1:0-3709 GCA_964622335.1 uncultured Ignavibacteriaceae bacterium | reverse complement strand
AAAATCATTGCCGCTGGAGAATTTATTGTCATTGAAGTTGATACTTCACCTAATGGAATTTTGTTGAACAATATTTCCATATCTTTAAGCGAAGAAACTGAAACACCGCAGATCCCGACTTCGCCTTCACTGAGTTCAGCATCAGAATCCCACCCCATTAAGGTTGGAAGATCAAATGCAACGGAAAGTCCTGTTTGTCCATGATTTAATAAATAATGAAAACGTGAATTTGTATCTTCAGGCGAGCCGAAACCGGCGAACTGCCGCATCGTCCATATTCTTCCCCTGTAACCGTTTGTGTGAATTCCTCTTGTATAAGGATATTCCCCCGGGAAACCAATTTCACTTAAATAATTTATCTGTTCAATATCATCGGGAGTATAAAGGACTTTTACATCTTCCCCGCTTACAGTCGTAAATCTGCCTGACGGCAAGGCAGGCTTCATCCCGGTATTGGGAGAATTATTTACTTTGTCTTCGTGTTCTTTTTTTCTTTTACTATAATCATCGTCCGGCATATAATCCTTTTAACTTGTTCTTCCAAATCTTCTGTCAAACTCGCTAATAGATATTTTGACAACTATCGGTCTCCCGTGTGGACATACATAAGGCATTGATGTGGCAAATAACTGATCGATTAGAAGTCTCATTTCATTTTCGGAAAGTTTATCACCTGCTTTTATTGCAGTCTTGCACGAATAAGATTTTGCTATGTTGTCTCTAGTCTCGAGATGCTTTTCTCTTTCATTTATAACATATTCATCCAATATCTCGAGCAAAACTTTTTCTTCGGAGCCGGCTTTAATATCATCTGGAACACCTTCAATCCGAACTTTATTTTTAGGAGAGAATTTTATTTCAAAACCTAGCTTTGTAAGATATGGCTCTAATTCTTTTATTAAAGAAAATGCAGCCGGGTCTAATTCAAGACTTCGTGAAAACAATAGCTGCTGTGAAAAAGGCATATTAGCTTCAAAACGTTTCAAAGCTTTCTCATAAAGAATTCTTTCGTGTGCGACATGCTGATCAATAATCATCAAACCCGATTTGATCTGCGAAAGAATATATTTGTTATGAAGCTGAAATATCGGTGTACTTTCATCGCCAGTTGTTTCAGGAACATAATTTTGAGGGACATGAGGAATTTCAGTTATTTCTTTCTCTAAAGGGGAAATAATATCTCCAGGAATTCTTACTTTAGCAGAGTCTTCAGTTATTGAACTGAAAATTAAATCTATATCTTTATCGGAAAAGTCTGTTCTGGCAACGGATGTTCTTGTTTCAAAAACCGGTCTGTCAGTAAAATCATTTTTACCACTTCTCATAAAATTATCGACGCGAAGTTTTTCTGTTTCGGCAGTTGTTTCGTTAAACATCATAGATGGCACCAGATCATGTTCACCTAGACTTTTCTTTACAACTGCAAGAACAAAATTGTATACATTCTTTTCATCATCAAATCTTACTTCAAGTTTATTTGGATGAACATTTACATCAGTTTTATGAGGGTCAATATCGAGAAACAAAATAAAAAACGGATAATCGCCTTTCTCAAGAACATTTTCATAAGCGGTGAAAACGGCATGATTAATCTGTCTGCTGAGTACAAACCTGTTATTAAGAAAAAGATATTGTTCACCTTTACTTTTTTTAAGCATAGATGGTTTACCAACGTAACCATACAGGTTTGCAAAGTCAGTTCTTTCTTCAACTTTAATAAGAGCATCAATCATATTATCGGCAAAAACCTGGCTTATTCTTTCTTCAAGCGAGCCCAACTTGTAATCAAATATTATTTCGTCATCATTATAAAGTTTAAAAGAAATATCCGGATGACTTAATGAAATTTTATTAAATGTTTCTATTATATGCTTAAGTTCAGTTGCATCTGTTTTAAGAAAATTTCTTCTTGCTGGAGTATTGAAAAACAAGTTCTTAATAGAAATAGAAGTACCTTTTGGAAAGGATCCTTTTTCTTTTACTACTTTTCCGTTTTCAACTCTTATAAAAGAACCGATTTCTTCTTCGCGTGTTTCAGTTTTAACTTCAAGCTGGCTGACTGCAGCAACAGAACTTAACGCTTCTCCTCTGAAACCAAGAGTATAAATCGATTCCAGGTCTTCATAAGTAGATATTTTGCTTGTTGCATGTTTCTGAATGCAGAGCAGAACATCATCTTCAGTCATACCATTACCGTCATCCGAAACCTGGATAAAAGATTTACCGGCATGTTTTATATAAAGAGCAATGTTTTGAGAACCGGCATCAATCGAATTCTCAAGCAATTCCTTTACAACCGATTCAGGTCTCTGAACCACTTCACCGGCGGCAATTTTATTTACAATGTTCTCGGGTAATATTTTTATTTTATTATGACCCATTATCTTCTTGCGTAAAAAACAATTTCAAACTGATCTCTTTTTTTTCTTGATGTTACTTTCCAAACCTTTTCATCAATCTCCGGAAAATAAATATCTCCTTCGGCTTCAAAAGTTAAGAAAGATAAAATCATTTCATCAGCAATTTTAATTGCCTGCTTATAAACATCACCACCCCCAATCACAAAGATTTTTTCAGTTTTGAGCGTTTTGCAATATTCAATTGCTTCATTTAAACTATAAAATTTCTTTACATCGTCAAACTCAAATCTCAGTGCTTTATCTCTTGTAATTACAATATTTAATCTTCCTTTAAGAGGTTTTCCAAGTGCATTAAAGGTTTTTCGCCCCATAATGATTGGAAATCCTAGAGTTGTATTCTTAAAATGCTGAAATTCTTCCTTGATATGCCATGGCATATCGCCGTTCGATCTGCCAATAACACGGTTTTGTGCAATAGCAGATATTATGATTATTTTCAAACGGCAACCTCAAATTTGATTTTGTCAAGATATTGATAGTCTAGTAATTCAAAATCTTCGAAGGTCAAATCATTAATTGGTTTCTTTGCAATCTTTAATTTTGGAAGAGGAAGGGGTTTACGCTTAAGTTGTTCTTTTAGTCCTTCAAGATGATCATATTTTTCCATCGGGCTGCCTTTATCGGCCACATAAATGTGAGCATCAATAATAGTGTGAGCAAAAAATCCTAATTCAAATCCGGTCTCCTGTGCAACTATTTGTGTAAGCATCGAGTAGGCTGCAAGATTAAAAGGTATACCAAGAGCGATATCGCCTGAACGTTGTGTTAAATGACAATTCAACTTTCCATTACTTACATTAAATGCAAAAGAATAATGGCAGGGAGGCAATTTACTCTTGATTGCATTTCCCGGTTCCCATGCTGTTACTACAAGTCGCCTGCTGTAAGGTTTAGTTTTCAATTCATTAATTATATATTGAATTTGGTCAACTTCTCTCACTCTCCATTCGCCGTCTTCACTTCTTTCAGCACTTGGAAATTTTCTCCAGTAATAACCATAAGCAGTATCAAGGTTTCCTTCCTCATCAGCCCATGCATCCCAGATTTTTGTATGCTTTCTCAGATTTCTTATATGATTATCACCCGATAAGTACCAGAGCACTTCGTGTAATAAAGATCTCCATTCGATCTTTTTTGTAGTTAAAAGGGGAAATCCCTTTGAAAGATCAACTTTATAGAAAGCCGCAAAGTAAGAAATAGTGTCGATTCCCGTTCGGGACTGTTTTCTTACACCTTCATTAATTACAATATTAACTAAATAAAGATATTAATTCATAAAAATACTGTAT
>CAZUOC010000324.1:0-3717 GCA_964622335.1 uncultured Ignavibacteriaceae bacterium | reverse complement strand
ACCTGGTCCAAAAGTTAGAGTACAAATATATTTTCTTGATAATCAGGAATATTTTGGAAGCAGGAATAGTCTTTACATGGATCCCAAAACAGGGAAGGATTATCCTGATAATGATGAAAGATTTATTCTTCTTAATCTTTCTGTTTTTGAATTAATATCTAAGTTGGGATGGCTTCCCGATATCATACATTGCAACGAATGGCAAACAGGATTAATACCGGCTTATTTAAAAACTGTTTACAAAGAAGATCCGGTGTTTTCAAAATTTAAAACTCTTTTTACAATTCATAACCTTGCTTACCAGGGAGATTTCCCTAAATCAGTATTTGATAAAACCGAACTTCCCAAATCTTTGAACTCGAATAAAGGTATATTAAAGAATAATCGAATGAATTTTCTAAAGACTGGATTGATGTTTTCAGATGTAATAAATACTGTAAGCGAGACTTATGCAAATGAAATAAGAACGGATAATAAATTATCCGAGGGATTAAAACCTATCCTTTCAAAGAGAAAAAATGATTTGTATGGAATAGTAAACGGTATTGATACCAGAGTATGGAACCCCGAAAAAGATAATCATCTTCCGAAGAAATATTCCGCAAAAAATCTCGAAGCTAAATTAGTTAATAAGCAGGAGCTTGCTGAAAAATTCGGATTTAAATATGATGAAAAAATCCCCGTTATAGGACTTATTTCCAGGTTATATAATATAAAAGGATTAGATTTGATAAATGATATTTTCCCGGAACTAATGAAGCTCGATATTCAAATGGTGCTTTTGGGAACAGGTGACAAAAAATATCACACATTTTTTGAAAAGATGAGCCAGAAGTATAAAAACAAATTTGCAGCATACCTCGGTTTTAATGATGAATTAGCGCACCTCATCGAAGCAGGAGCAGATATTTTCTTAATGCCTTCTATGTATGAACCATGTGGATTAAATCAAATGTATTCTCTTGTCTATGGTACTGTTCCGGTTGTAAGAGAGACTGGTGGTTTAGCGGATACTGTAATCAAATTTAATCAAAAAAACGGCGAAGGAAACGGATTCGTCTTTAAGAAATACAATCCTAAAGAACTTCTAAAGGAAGTAAAGAAAGCTGTTAAGCTTTTCGATGACAAAAAAAGCTGGATAAAAATAATGCGCAACGGTATGAAATCTGATTTTAGCTGGCTGTCTTCTGCAAAAAAATATCTTGAACTTTACAAAACGATTTTGAACAGCAACAGTTAATGCCGACGCATGCAGTATTTCTCGACAGAGACGGTACGCTTAATGAAGACCCCGGTTATTTAGGCGATCCTGAAAAAGTTAAGCTTTATCCCGGTAGTGGTGAAATCCTTTCTTTATTAAAAAATGATCTTAACTTAAAACTTATTGTAGTTTCTAATCAATCGGGAATCGGAAGAGGTTTAATATCCAAAGAAGAAGTTGAATCAGTGAATGAGAAAATAAATGAAATACTCAGGCAATTTAATGCAGAAATCGATGCATTTTATTACTGTCCTTCACATCCCGATTTTAATTCTGCAGAGGAATGTAAATGCAGAAAACCCGCTCCGTATATGGTTCTAGAAGCCGTTAAAGATTTTAGTCTTGATTTAACAGGTTCTTATTTAGTTGGCGATGCGGTATCCGATATTGAATGTGGAATGAATGCCGGAGTTAAAACAATACTTGTAAGAACAGGCTACGGCAATGATAGTTTTTATACATTGCAAAAACTCAATAAAATTCCCACTTTTGTTGCCGATAATATTTTAGAAGCCGGCAGGTTTATACAAAAAGATATTTCCGGAGAAATTAGTGATAAAAAATAGTGTAATTGTTCTTCTATCTGTACTTTTAATAAGTAGCTGTAGCGACGCCCCCACTCCGATCGGGGCTAATCTTCTTGGTAATGATTATATAAGTTCCAAGACTATTAATTCTGTTGATAACTCAATCAGTCAAACATCGACATACTTTCACCAAGTCCTTAGCCTGGGTGCTTCTAGCATGCTTCTTTTAGGAAGCGTAAATAATGTAGAAGCTTCAACGCTAATTAAGTTTGGAATTACATTAGACGATTCTATTTCTTCGGATATCAATAATAATAGTATAAACGTAACTAGTGCTATAATTCAGCTTCACAGAACTTATGCTTTTGGAGATACTCTTTCAGCTTTTGATTTTTCTGTTCATAAAGTGAATTCAGAATGGAGTTCCAACTTTACGGAAGATAGTTTATCCGGTCTGCAGTATGATGCAGAGGACTTAGCAACTCAAAAAGAAATTACCGATACCTTAACTAATGTTACCATAAGTAAGGAATTAATTCTTGAGTGGTTGCAATCGACAGCCGACACAAGTTTACCTTCGCAAAATGGGATCTACCTCATTCCTGCCCAGGGATTAAATCATATTATAGGTTACCAGGCTCTTACTTCCGATTATGTAGATTATCCTGCAATCTCTGTAGTAATTGAGAAACCGGGAGTTTACATAGATACTCTTACTTTTTACGACAATTTTGATGTTAGTATTGTAAATGGAAATCTTCCCTCATTGTCCACGGGAAATATTCCTATAAGATCCGGATATGTAATTTTTTCAAGATTATTTTTTAATATGCCAGATCTGCCTAAAGATGCTATTATTAATAATGCAGAATTAACACTGAATATTGATACTCTTGAAACAGTTGTCGGTACTAATTATTTCAATACCATTGATGCTTATTTTTTATTCGATAGTACAAATACAGATAGTTTATCATCTTCTTACATAAGCTTAGCAAGAGACGGAAGTCAATTTACAGGAAGTATAACCAGTTTTGTACGACAATGGGTCAGAGGTATTAATAACGGTATAATTCTTACGACCGGAAATCCTTTAAACGGCGTTGAACTCTTCGCGATAAAAGGAAGTAATTCTGCGAATCTTAATGATCGTCCTCTTTTGAAAATAACTTATACAGCAAAAGAATAATGAAAAAATTTTTAATCGCAATAATTTTATTAATTACATCTCCTTTATACTTTGGACAAAATAGTTCTTCGTATACAAGACTAGGGCTCGGAGACGTAGAATATACTTATTCGGCTCGCAGGGTAGGAATGGGACAACTTGGAGTATCAGTAGCAGATCAGGATTTTATTAATTCATTAAATCCTGCCGGTTGGTACAAACTTAATAAGACAAGAATAGAATTTGGATTATATTTTAACGGTATATTTTTATCAGACAATAATAGTAGCTCTTATTATGGCAGGGCTAAATTTTCCGGTTTTACAATAGCATTTCCAGTTAGTGAATTATATGGAATTGGTGTGGCAGCAGGGATTATTCCTTATACAAATGTAAGCTATAAAGCTGAGCAAACTTTTTATACCGATAATCCTTATAAATTATCTTATGAAGGTTCAGGAGGTTTGACAAAAGCGTTTATTGGAACATCTTATAAATTGCCTTTTGGTTTGGTGGTAGGAAGTTCTCTCGATTACTATTTCGGAGATCTTACCTATAAATCGAGGTTAGACTTTTTAGAAGCCACAAGTTCTTATGCGGCATATGAAAATACTTACAGACCCGACGGTGTTGGCTTTACATTTGGTTTTATGAGTCCCAATTTAAGTTCTATTTTAGCAGACTCAGTAGCTGTTTCTGATTTTAGATTCGGTGGTTCCTTAAGCTATATTGGTAAACTAAATGCTGATTCTATTTTGACA
>CAZUOC010000323.1:0-3717 GCA_964622335.1 uncultured Ignavibacteriaceae bacterium | reverse complement strand
CGCGTTCCGATAATATGTTTTTAAGAAGACTTTTTGAAATTGAAATCCCTGAAATTTATGATGGCATTATAGAGATTAAATCAATTGCGAGAGAACCCGGAGAAAGAGCAAAGATAGCTGTTCAATCCCAGGATAGCAGGATTGATGCAGTTGGCGCCTGCGTTGGAATGAAGGGAGTTCGTATTCATGCAATTGTAAGAGAACTTAATAATGAAAATATTGATGTGATAAATTATTCCGATGATCCGTATGTTTTTATTCAAAGGGCTTTAGCCCCGGCTAAACTAAAAAAGATAGAAGTTGATGAAGATAATATGAAAGCAGTTGTTAATGCAGACAGTGACCAGGTTTCTCTTTTAGTAGGAAGAAATGGAGTGAACATTCGTCTTGCTATGAAGTTAACCGGTTACGAAGTTGAAGTAATCAGAGAAGAAAAACCATTCGAAGAATATGAAGAAGATATTGAATTAATCGATCTTAAAGAAGAACTTGGCGATGATATATATGAATTGTTGATAAATAACCGTTATGATACTGCGATTGAAGTATTAACTGCCGGTCCTGAAAAACTAAAAGAAATAGAAGGTCTCGATGAAGCGAAGATCGAAGAAATTATTGAGTTAATTAAATCACAGTTTGAAGAAGAGGAAGAATAACAGGATAGTTTATGCCCGAAGCAAAAACTAAGAAACCAAGAGTCTACAAAATTGCAACAGAGTACAATCTCTCTGCGGAGAATCTTGTAGAATTTTTGCGGAGTAAAGGTCACAACGTAAAATCTCACATGTCTATGCTCGATGACGAAATGCTCAAAGAGATAAATGATCATTTTAAAAAAGATATCGAGAAGGCGGAAAAGCATTATAAAAAGATTGCCGAGTTCAATAAGAAAAGAACGGAAAAAGCAGAACAAGAAGCAGATGAGAAATCAGTTAAGATTGAAGAAACGGAAGTAGAAGTTTCCACTGAAGAAGTACAGATTCAAACAAAAGTTGAAGAAAAAGTAGAAGAAGAAGTTGAGACCCCGGCAGCACAAGCAGAAGAGTCTAAAGTTACCGAAGCTCCTAAAACTGAAGAGAAAGCTTTTAAAGCTCCTAAAGATCAGGAAGCCGATAAAAGAAAAGGATTGAAAGTTGTCGGTAAAATGGATCTTGGAGGTGAAGGTAAAAAATCTGGTGAAGATGCTGACAAGGAAAAAGCAAGACCTACTGTTAAGAAGAAAAAGAAACCCAAAGCAAGAAAAAAATCAACTGACACACCGGAAGAGACTGTAGCGGCGAAAAAGAAAAAGAGAGTTAAAAGATTTGAAATAGATGAAAAAGAAGTTAAAGAAGCCATAAGAAAAACTCTTTTAAGCATGGATGATTCTACGGTAGCAGGACGTGCCTCGCAGCGAAAAAAGAAAAGGAAAGAAAGAGAAGCAGAGCAGGAAAAGCAGTTGGAACTAAAATCTCTTGAGCAGAAAAAAATTAAAGTAAATGAATACATCGCTGTTAATGAACTAGCAAACCTGATGAATGTTCCTGTTGGGGATGTTATATCAAAATGTATCGAATTAGGTTTGATGGTTTCGATAAACCAAAGGCTTGATATAGATACCATAACTCTTGTTGCTGATGAATTTGGTTTTGAAGTCGAACTTGAAGAAGAATATACATCAGAAGTTCTTGAAGACATTCCTGATGATCCAGAAACATTAAAGCCACGTCCGCCTGTAATCACAATTATGGGACACGTTGATCATGGTAAAACTTCACTGCTGGATTATATCAGGAGAACAAATGTTGTTGCGGGAGAAGCAGGTGGTATTACTCAGCACATAGGCGCATATCGGGTGGATGTAGGGGATAATAAATTTATTACTTTTCTCGATACACCGGGACATGAAGCTTTTACAGCAATGCGAGCGAGAGGCGCCCAGCTCACAGATATTGTTGTCATAGTTGTTGCCGCCGATGATGCTGTGATGCCTCAAACTGTTGAAGCAATTAATCATGCTCAGGCAGCCAGTGTGCCGATGGTAATAGCGATTAATAAAATTGATAAACCGGGAGCTAACTCGGAAAAGATTAAGCAGCAACTGGCGGATAGAAATGTTCTTGTTGAAGAATGGGGAGGAAAGTTTCAATGTGTTGAAATATCAGCAAAGTCAGGAAAGAATGTTGATTCCTTATTGGAAAAACTTCTCCTTGAAGCAGAATTACTTGATTTAAAAGCTAACCCTGATAGAGAAGCAAGAGGGGCAGTTGTAGAGTCTGAACTCGATAAAGGAAGAGGAATTACCGGCACTATCCTGGTTCAAAAAGGGACTTTGAAAATAGGAGACTCTTTTGTTGCCGGCGTTTATCATGGAAAAGTCAGAGCAATGTTCGATGAAAGAGGAAATAAAGTTACAGAAGTTGCCCCGTCAACCCCGGCACTTGTTCTCGGTTTTGAAGGAGCTCCGCAAGCTGGTGATACATTTATAGTTGTTGAATCTGAAAGAGAAGCGCGCGATATATCAGTTAGAAGACAGCAGCTAAAAAGAGAACAGGATCAGAAACAGGTTAGACATATTACTCTCGATGAGATTGCAAAAAGAATTACTATTGGTGGCGTAAAAGAATTGGCTCTTATTGTTAAGGGAGATGTCGATGGTTCTGTAGAAGCTTTATCCGATTCTCTGATGAAAATATCGAATGAAGAAGTTATAATAAGAGTAATACATAAAGGTGTCGGCGGAATTTCTGAAAGTGATGTACTACTTGCTTCGGCATCTGATGCTATTATTATTGGTTTCCATGTAAGACCAAATATAAATGCAAGAAATCTTGCCGAGAGTCAAAATGTAGATATCAGATTATACAATGTAATTTATGATGCTATTAATGAAGTTAAATCCGCTCTCGAAGGTCTGCTTTCTCCGGTAATAACCGAAGAAGTTGTAGCAACTCTTGAAGTAAGAGATTCATTTAAAGTTCCAAAATTTGGTACTGTTGCGGGATGTTATGTCTTGGAAGGTAAGATATTGAGAAATAATAAAATAAGATTGATCAGAGATGGAATCGTGATACAGGAAGGGGAAATAGGATCATTAAAAAGATTTAAAGATGATGTCAGGGAAGTTGATTCAGGATATGAATGTGGTTTGAATATCGCAAACTATAACGATATTAAAGTGGGCGATATTATCGAAGCATATAAATTTATAGAGACTAAGAAAAAGCTTGCATAAAAGCCTTCAACTATGAAGGGTGTCCTCAGTATCTCTTCTTAGAAAGGAATTGTAAAGATGTCTCACCGTGTTGAAAAAGTTGAACACTTGATTAAAGAAGAAATCAGTTTAATATTTCTTCGTAAACTTCAGAATCCCGCTTTTGGATTATTAACCATAACAAGCGTTAAGCTTAGTCCCGATCTTCGTGTTGCCAAAGTTTATGTTTCTGTCTTTGAAAAAGAAAAAAGAGAATTTGTTCTTGAAAAGATAAATTCAGTTACAGGTTATATAAGATCGGAACTTGCATCAAAAATAAGAATAAGATTTATTCCTGAGCTAAGATTTTATATTGATGATACTTTAGACTACGTTGAAAAAATTGAAAACCTAATAAAGAAGATTCATAAGGATGATAACAAAGGAGATCACTGATTTTGAAGAAATTGATTTTGGCAAGGGTGAGGTAATACTTATCGATAAGCCTGCCGGTTGGTCTTCATTTAAAGTAATAAGAAAAATAA
>CAZUOC010000322.1:0-3720 GCA_964622335.1 uncultured Ignavibacteriaceae bacterium | reverse complement strand
AATTCTATGTTTATTATTTTTATCATCAGGGTTCTTTCTCAGTGAGCTTTAGAAAATATTCTTCGAGAGAACGTGTTGGTACAACTGCATTTACAGGTACATCATTTTCAACTAAATATTTATTAAGAACAGATACTTCTTCAGGTGAAATATTAAAAACAAATCTATCCTCGATTTGTGATTCCATTTTCTTTACCCAAGAACTTTCATTTATAAGCTTTAACGTTTTTCCAGCATCGCCAACTCTGACAGTAACCTTTAATTGATTTGCATTCAGAAGGTCTTCAACATAGCCTTCAACCTGAGTTGTGCCTTTATTGAGAATTATCATCCTGTTTGCAACGAGTTCAACCTCATACAAAATGTGTGAAGAAAGGAAAATTGTTTTATCTTTCTCTTTGCTGAGATTGATTATAAGTTCCCTGATTTCCTTCATCCCCTGCGGATCTAATCCTGTAGTCGGTTCATCAAGAATAATAAGATCAGGATCGTGAAGAAGAGCTTGCGCAATTCCAAGTCTTTGTTTCATTCCATGAGAAAAAGTTTTTACTTTACTTTTATACCTTTTTTCAAGTCCAACAAGCTCAAGGATTTCCATTATTTTATTTTTAGAAGTGTCTGTTTCTGAAAGTCTGCCGAGAATTTCAAGGTTCTTAAAAGCTGATAAATAGCCATAAAAATCGGGTTTTTCGACGATTGCGCCAATTTTCCTGAGGATCGCATTTCGTTTTTCTTTTAAGGGCATTCCGAAAATTTTGATATCTCCCTGGGTAGGAGAAATCAAAGAAAGTAGCATTCTGATAGTTGTACTTTTTCCTGCACCATTCGGACCCAGGAATCCAAACACATCACCCCTGAAAACATTAAGGTTAAGAGCATTGACTGCCTTAATATCTTTGAACTTCTTTGAAAGATTATTTACTTCTATGATTTTGTCTGACAACGACAAACTTTCGAAATTTATTAATCAAAAAAGGGAAATATAAGTTTCTTTCCTACCTTTTTGTAAAACTATTTTACAAGCGGATAATTCTTCTGACAAATGTAAGTAAATTCTCACTTACTTAGCATTCTTAACTCAGTATGTTGAAAAACAAAGGATTTTTTTTCACTTCACAAAATTTTTTTACAAAAATAAAAATTTAATTTGAATTTCTCGGAAATAATTCCCAAGTTTACATCACTTTTTCCCCGGCACAAAAAAAAATTTTCAAAATTTCCTGTTACTATTTTTTTAGTTCTATTTTTTTATTACTTTGCGATTGAGTTCAACAAATCTTAAAACCAAATTGCTAACTTAATTAATGAACAAAAATAAAATTTCCGTTTCCCTTCTTCAAAAGTCCATCCAAAGAGAGATCACAATAAATAATCAAACTAAAAATTCTAAAGGCTGCGGAGTCACTTATGCAAATTAAAAGATTTTTTACTGAAGCCGGTAAAGATCCATTATCAACAATGGAGTTTGTTAAAAGAACTTCCGAAATCAGAAACCCTGACGGGTCTATTGTTTTTAAAATGGAAGATGTAACCGTCCCAAAATCATGGTCGCAGGTTGCAACAGACATCATTGCACAAAAATATTTTAGAAAGGCAGGAGTTCCTAAGCTATTAAAGAAAGTAAGAGAGAAAGGTGTTCCTGCATGGCTCCAGTCTTCAAAAGCCGATACGGAAAAATTAGAACAATTACCAGAAAAAGAGCGATTTTCCTCAGAAACAGACTCCAAACAGGTATTTCACCGTCTTGCTGGCTGCTGGACTTACTGGGGATGGCAGGCTAACTATTTTAAAACTGAAGAAGATGCAAAAGCTTTTTACGATGAGTTAATGTTCATGCTGGCTAACCAAATGGCTGCTCCAAATAGTCCGCAATGGTTTAACACAGGATTAAACTGGGCTTATGGAATTTCAGGCCCTTCCCAGGGACATTATTATGTTGATTACAAAACAGGTGATCTTACAGCATCAAGCGATGCTTACACACATCCGCAGCCTCATGCATGTTTTATTCAATCTATAAAAGATGATCTTGTAAACGAAGGCGGAATTATGGATCTGTGGGTTCGTGAGGCAAGACTATTTAAATATGGTTCCGGCACCGGTTCTAACTTTTCAAAAATAAGAGGAGCTAATGAAGCTTTAAGTGGAGGCGGAAAGTCTTCAGGACTAATGTCATTTTTAAAGATAGGAGATCGTTCTGCCGGGGCAATTAAATCCGGGGGAACTACAAGAAGAGCAGCAAAGATGGTCACACTCGATATGGACCATCCTGATATTGAAGAATATATTAATTGGAAAGTTGTCGAAGAACAAAAAGTAGCTGCCCTTGTTGTGGGTTCTAAACTATGCAACATTCATCTTAATGCAATAATGAAAGCCTGCTATGATGAACATCCTGAAAATGACAGGTTCAACAAGAAACTTAACAAGAAACTAAAGTTTGCAGTTATTGAAGCAAGGAAAGCAAATATTCCTAACAATTATATAGAAAGAGTAATTCAACTTGCAAAGTTAGGATTCAAATCAATAGAATTCCCTGTTTATGATGCTGACTGGAACTCAGATGCTTATGCAACGGTTTCAGGACAAAACTCCAACAATTCCATCCGTGTTACTAATGAATTTATGGAAGCCGTTGTAAATGACAGGGAGTGGAATTTATACGGCAGAATAGAGAAGAAAAAAGCTCAAAAGGAAGAAAGAAATCCGAAACCTTATAAAACTATGCCTGCAAGGGATTTATGGGAACAGATTTCTTATGCAGCGTGGTCCTCTGCTGATCCCGGGATGCAATATCATACTACTATTAATGAATGGCATACCTGTCCAAATGATGGAGAGATAAGAGCTTCAAATCCGTGCAGCGAGTATATGTTCCTTGATGATACCGCCTGCAATCTTGCTTCATTAAATCTTGTGAAATTTTACGATGCAAAAACACAGGAATTCAATATTAAAGTTTATCGCCACGCAACAAGATTATGGACAATTGTTTTAGAGATTAGTGTTTTAATGGCTCAATTTCCAAGTAAGGAAATCGCACAATTGAGCTATGAATTCAGAACTCTCGGACTTGGATTTGCAAATCTCGGCTCTCTTCTTATGCTTCAGGGAATTCCCTACGACAGCCAGGAAGCTTTTGCTATTTGCGGAGCTTTAACTGCTATTATGCATATGTCGTCTTACGCTGCTTCTGCGGAAATGGCTAAACAGCTCGGAGCTTTCCCTAAGTACAATAATAATAAGGAAGAGATGCTGAGGGTCATCAGGAACCACAGGAGAGCCGCCTACAACGTTCCTAACGAAGAATATGAAGGTCTCTCTATCTTCCCTGTCGGAATCGATCCTAAACATTGTCCATCCGATTTATTAAAAGCTGCACGCGAAGATGCAGACAGAGCACTTGAATTAGGAAATCAATCCGGATTCAGGAATGCTCAGGTTACTGTTATTGCCCCAACCGGTACAATCGGACTTGTGATGGATTGTGATACAACCGGCGTTGAACCAGATTATGCTCTGGTTAAATTTAAAAAATTAGCAGGCGGCGGATATTTCAAAATTATTAATCAATCAATTCCTCCTGCTCTCGAGAGACTTGGCTATAACAAGGACCAGATCACGGAAATTGTAAAATATGCAAAGGGTTCAGGCACATTAACAGGATGTCCTTATATCAATCCTGAATCTCTGAAAGCAAAAGGTTTTACAGATGAAAGC
>CAZUOC010000321.1:0-3722 GCA_964622335.1 uncultured Ignavibacteriaceae bacterium | reverse complement strand
TGGGGTAAAGCAGCAGCAAATCAATATGTAACTGTTACATTGAATGGCTCAACGGATAGTGTCCAGGTGGATGCAAACGGAGACTGGTATCTTGAACTGCCTTCTATGTCTGCTGGTGGTCCTTATTCTATGAATGTTAAAACAAATACACAGCAGATTAATTTATCTAACATTTATATTGGTGATGTATGGCTCGCATCAGGTCAATCTAATATGGAACTTACAGTATCGGGTGCAGACAGCGCTTCGACAGTTATCGCAAATGCTAATGATCAGACTATCCGCCAATTTAAAATTCCTAAAGGACTTGCGAATGAACCTTCTGATGATTTGCCAACTGGCAGCGCCTGGACTCCAGCCACATCTCAATATGTTGGTAATTTTTCTGCAGTAGCTTATTTCTTTGCAAAAGATTTAAAGCCTTATATAAATTGCCCGATTGGAATAGTAAACTCATCTAATGGCGGAAGCAGGATTGAAACGTGGATGAGTGATGCAATGCTTGGTTACGACGAATCGGATACGCTTCTTGCAAGCGGTGAACCTGAAAGACAACCAACAGTTGCCTATAATAAAATGATATATCCGATTTTGCATTTCCCAATAAAAGGAGTTATTTGGTACCAGGGAGAATCTAATGCAGATAATATGGAAGATGCACTTAATTATCGTGAATTGTTTAAAACACAAATTCAGGGTTGGAGGGATTTATGGAACGAAGGTGATTTCCCATTCATCTGGGTACAATTACCTAACTTTGGAGAATCCTATACAGTACCACAAATCTGGGATGCCTGGCCTCAACTTCGGGCGGGACAAACTGCGGCTTTAAGTCTTCCCAGCACCGGAGAAGCGATAACTATAGATGTGGGAGGTGCAGATATTCATCCTACTCATAAACAACCGGTTGGTTACAGGCTTTCGTTGATTGTACGCCATTTGGTTTATGGTGAAGATATTGTTTATTCGGGTCCTAGGTATAGCAGCAATCTTTTACGCGAAGATGGAAAAATAGAAATAACTTATAGTAATACCGGAAGTGGTCTTGTTGCAAAAGATTCTGCAGATGGCGGAATAAAAGGATTTGCAGTAGCAGATGAAAACGGAAATTTAGCCTGGGCAAATGCAGTAATTGATAACGGAAAAGTTTTAGTCTGGAATGATAATATTCCTGAACCATTACTAGTTAGATATGCGTGGGAATATAATCCTGCCGGGGTTAATCTTTATAATGAAGAAGGCTTGCCGGCGGCTCCTTTTCTGGATTATGTTAACCCGGGATTTAAAATTACGGTTTTTAAGCCTGCAAGAACCGTAATAGAACAAGGAGAAAGTACAAAATTAACATGGTTAGTTTATGGCTCATCTTCAGTTGAGCTTGATGGCTCTTCAGTTGATACTTCAGGTACAATTACAATAAATCCCGATACAACTACTACTTATACTTTGGTTGCAGTTAACACGGACGACTCAAATGATATCGATACTGCTAAAGTTACAGTAACTGTTCTTGACCCAAGTTTGATTAACCGTGCATATAACAGACCGGTAAAAGCATCAACATTTTCTACCTGCTGTGGAGATGGTGAGCTTAAACCTGAATTAGCAGTAGATGAGAATTTTAGCACGAGATGGAGCAGTGCATGGTTCGGGGGAGACAATAGTAACCCGCCCGATTCTAATCTTGATAATGATCCAAACGATGAATGGATTATTGTAGACCTTGGTGAATCAATCTATATAGATAATATAATTCTTTATTGGGAAGCGGCTTTCGGAAGAGATTATAATGTTGACCTATCCTATGATGGTTATATCTGGCATACTGCTTACCGGGAAAGAAACGGTAACGGGGATCAGGATAACATTGTTTTGGACTCTGTGAAAAGTGGAAGATATGTTCGGATACATGGAATTCAAAGAGGAACACAATATGGATATTCGCTGTGGGAGATTTCTGTTTATGGTGTACTTTCAGCTTTAAAACCACCAAATGTTAATGTCGGAACGGATAGAGGAAACGTTGTATCTCCAAACACACAGCTTAACCTTATAGCTACTGTTACTGATCCTGATTCAGGAACAATTGTGCAGGCTGAATTTTTTGCAAATGGAGATTCAATGGGAACAGTTTATGCTTCACCATTTCAATTTCCATGGACAGCAACCGGTACGGACAGTGCACTAATTACAATAATTGTGACCGACAATGATGGACTCTCAGTTCAATCTGATCCTTATACAATTTATATTGATAACGGGAGTATGACACACTTCGAAGCTGAGCATGCTTCATACACTGGACAGGTAACTGTTGTTAATTCTCAATCTACAAGCGGCGGGGCTTATTTAGATATGAGGGATGCATGGACTCTGACTTTTAATAACGTAGGAATACCAGTTGCAGGGAAATATCTTTTGACTGTTGGTTACCAGCTTAATTATGAATCTCCAAAGACTCAATTTATTTTAGTAAACGGAGATACGGTAAGTACTCTTGAATTTACTTCCCCATCAAAAACTCTCTGGTTAAAAAGAGGTTTAATAGTTCCGCTTTCAGAAGGAACAAACACAATAGCAATTTATGGCTTCTGGAACTGGATGAGCATAGATTATATTGCAATTCCCAACGCGGTTGTTTTATCTGCAAAAGAACCTTCTGATAATCCAACAAGTTATTCTCTTTCGCAGAATTTCCCGAACCCTTTTAACCCGGTAACATCAATCAGGTACAGCATTCCAAGGCAATCACATGTAATGTTAAAAGTATATGATGTGCTCGGCAGGGAGATAACTACTTTGATTAATGAAGAAAAAAGTGTAGGTAATTATAACGTGAAGTTCTCCGCCAAAGGCGGATCCGCCTCAGGCGGAAATTCTTTAGATCTTGCCAGTGGAGTTTATTTTTACAGGCTGCAGGCAGGTGATTATACTGCTACAAAAAAGATGATCGTGCTAAAATAGAAAAACAAACCCAATTAAAGATAAAAATTCATTTAAAAAAGTATTCTAAAATCCTAATTCAAAAATCTAAAATTAAAATAAACTCTTGTGCAGAGCTTCAAGAACAGCTTTCTTATTATCCGAAGAAATTAAAATCGAAATATTGTGCCTGCTTCCTCCATAAGAAATCATACGTAGTGCAAAATCATTTAGTGCTTCAAAAACTTTTTTTATGTATCCTTTCTGGTTCATAATGTTGTGACCAACAAGACAAACAATTGTCATGTTCTTGCTGACTTCAACATCCCCCAGCGTTTTTAATTCTTCAACAATTTTCCGAAGTCTCGATGCATCGTCGATAGTTACAGATACAGCAACCTCTGATGTTGTTATCATGTCGATTGGAGTCTCGTAGTGCTGGAAGATCTGGAAAACCTTGGTTAAAAATCCATAAGCGAGAAGCATTCTTCCGGATTTGACTTTGACGACTGTAATTCCATCCTTGGCTGCAACAGCTTTTATTCCATCGCCGGTCGGTTTTTCTGAAATAAGTGTTCCTTCATCATCAGGCTTCATTGTATTTTTCAATCTTACTGGAACATTTGCATTTTTTGCTGGAAGAACTGTTGAAGGGTGAAGAACCTTTGCACCAAAATATGCAAGCTCTGCTGCTTCATCAAAAGAAAGCTGCGGAATAGAATAAGTATTTTCCACAAAACGGGGATCATTATTATGGAAGCCGCTTATATCAGTCCATATTTGTACTTCTTCAGACTTTA
>CAZUOC010000320.1:0-3728 GCA_964622335.1 uncultured Ignavibacteriaceae bacterium | reverse complement strand
TGCATAAATAAAGTTTTCAGCATCTCTGATCATACCTGCAATTCCATAAGCACTTGTATCATCACGAAAAACAACGGACCAGAGTGAATCTCCTGTGGAATTAAAACTATTTAATACTAAATGTGTGTAATTAGGTCCTTCCCAATTATCATAAGCAAGAACAGGCAAATCATCTTTATCCAGAATTAATGCTAATCCCCGTGCTTTGAAATTAAAATCTTTTGACCATAATAGACCGGAAGAGGAATATTTTTGAAATATCATTTTTCTATAATTATCATTAAGTGTTGTTACACCTGTTAAATACAAATTAGAATTAGCATTCACTGCCAATGAATTAAATTCGTCGCGGACATTGGGTTGAAGAGAATAAAGGATAGAAAAAAGCGAATCACCTTCAGGTGAATATTTAATTAAAAACGCATCGGAAGTGTTATCGTACATATAGCTGCCACCAGCGAAGTAAATACCTGAAGTATCAATTTTAGAATTGTTAGAAAAGTCGTATGAGTTTATCGGACCATTATATATCCTGTACCAATTCAATTCAGGATAAGTTTGTGAATAGTGTTTTTGAGCTATTAAGAGAAGAATTATAAAAAGTAAAATTTGTTTCATCATAACCCCCTGATAAACGTTCTATCTAAGGATGTTTTTTTATAAAACCATATATAATTTAATGGAAATATCAACAAGCTTCAAAAAAAATTAGCAAGGGCAAAAATAAAAAACACAAGCTCATTAGTATGGTGTTATAATAAAAATTTTGTATGACAGAGTTTAAATTCTGTCTAAAAAAAATCTAAAATAATCCTTCTATTGAAAGATATCTTTCTCCCGTATCGTAATTAAATGTAAGAATTCTTTTTCCTTTAGGGATATCTTTCAATTTTTTTGCAACTGCAGCCAGGGATGCGCCGGATGAAATACCGATGAATAAGCCTTCTTCCTTTGCCGCCCTCTGTGCATATTCGAATGCTTCTTCTTTAGAAACAGTAATTACACCATCGAGAACAGAAGTATCGAGATTTTTAGGAATAAATCCCGCACCTATTCCCTGTATGGGATGGGGACCTGGTTCTCCCCCAGATATAACCGGAGAAAGATCAGGTTCTACTGCAAAAATTTTGAGATCTTTAAATTTTTCTTTTAATGTTTTGCCAACGCCTGTAATATGTCCGCCTGTGCCTATACCGGTAATTAAATAATCAATTCCTTCAGGGAAATCTTTAAGAATTTCCTGTGCAGTGAATTTAGCATGAACTTCAACATTTGCACGGTTTTCAAATTGCTGCGGCATCCAGGCTTTTGGATTTTTCGAAACTATCTCTGCTGCTTTTTCAATTGCGCCTTTCATTCCAAGCTCACGTGGTGTTAATTCAAAAGCAGCACCGTAAGCAGCCATTAGCTTTCTTCTTTCAACAGACATTGACTCTGGCATTACGAGTATAAGTTTGTAACCTTTAACTGCAGCGACCATCGCAAGACCAATTCCGGTATTCCCAGAAGTTGGTTCAACAATAACACTGTCGCTTTTCAGTATTCCTTTTTTTTCTGCATCTTCAATCATTGAGAGGGCGATTCTATCTTTTATACTTCCACCCGGATTGGTCCTTTCACACTTTGCCCAAACTTCGTGATCGTTGTCAAACAGCTTGTTTATTCTTACGTGAGGTGTATTCCCTATACTTGCAATAATATTTTCGAATTTCATTTGTTACTCCTTAAATTATAAATTCTATTGTTTCAAAATAATCTTCGTTCGATCGAACTTTCATTTCCATTTTACTATAGACAAGTGAATTGGGTGGGACACTTTGCGTTACCCAGGAATTACCTCCTATAATACTATTGTTGCCTATTATTGTTTGTCCACCGAGAATTACCGCCTGTGAATAAATTATAACATTGTCCTGTATAGTAGGATGACGCTTTACGTTCTCAAGAGATTTCTCGACACTTAAAGCTCCAAGTGTTACCCCTTGGTAGATCTTTACATTCTTTCCGATTTTAGTTGTTTCCCCGATTACTATTCCCGTTCCGTGGTCTATAAAAAATGGGGAATCGATCTCAGCACCCGGATGGATATCTATTCCTGTTATCTCGTGTGCATGTTCAGTTAAAATTCTAGGTATTATTTTCACATCTGATTTGTAAAGAATATGAGCAAGCCTGTAAATGGCAATTGCCATAAATCCGGGATAAGCAAGAATCACTTCATCAATATTTTCTGCTGCCGGATCTCCTTTGTAAATCGCATCCGCGTCGAGCCATAACATATCGTGCACCAGCGGAATTTTTGAAATGAAATTTTTTGCAATGGTTTTGCTTTCATTTTCATCTTCAATAACGCTTTTAAGAAGCAGTATTAAATTTCTCTCAAGCAATTGCAGTTTGGCTAATATATCATCAGCAGAATAGTAAGTTTGGCTTGAGAAATGGGGAAAAAGGAAATCAATAAGTTCGTTAAGAAAATCAATCGATTCCTTTTTTAAAGAACTGCTGCACGAATGAATTTCTCTCTTGCTTAAGAGTTTTTCTGCAAAATCAGAGAGTTCCGAATTTTTTTTGTTATTCATAATAGATAATTTTTGGAAAAATCAGCTACAAATATACTAAGTCCTTCTTTTTGTAAGAAGGTTAAAAATAAGTTGATTGAATTGTTTAAGAAAGGATACAGAAAAATTCTCTAAAAAGGCAACTATTTAATATGTTTATGAACAAATGGTCAAAAATTTACGGTTCTTCTGTTATATAAGCTTTAAATTCAGATCCGGACTGTGCCTCAAACCCAGGTTTTAGAATAATTTCATTATTAGAGTTGAAGGTTGATTCTTTTGATGGAGGAATTATATAGTAGTATGGATTTCCCGCCACAATGCTATTAGGAGCAAAATAATCATTAATCACGTCGTCGGTTATAGTTACATTTGTAAATATTAAATCTGAGTTGTCATAATTAGTTGGTATAGCTGGATAAACGGGTCCTACAAATTGACGTTCCTTAAAAACGCCATCGATATATGTATCTCTAACTTGCTGATAATTTGTCGTTAAATATCCACTATTTACAGCAGCTTCACAAAAGCTATTAATGTTCTCATCGTCGTCGGTCGCCCCTGGGTCCGGATCATAATAATATAACCATATCCCATTTAGTCCTAGATTTGCAGCATGCCCCAAAAGCTGATTATATTCAGACAAGTCGCTATATGCACTTACCCAAGTCATAGAAAACTTGTTACCAAAAAGATTTTTCATATCAGTCCAGTCACTTCTCTGGTCTGGATCAGTTGGCCAGGATGTCCATATTCCCAAAACTTGCCACCAGTGAACATATGAGCTAAAAAGCACTTTATCAGCCAAAAAATTTGCATAATTTATTAAGTCGGAATTTCTTTTATATCCACTAATAATAAATGGAGAATTTGGAAAAGAGGTTTTTAGCCACGATTCCATGATTTGAACCGTATTGAATGGAATTTGTCTATCAGCAGGCTCATCTAAAAAATAAGCCCAGCATGTATCGTATTGGTTCGCATCCAGATAGTTATCCGTCTCAACTATTCTCATAATACTGGTTGAGGGGGAATAGCCAATTTGTTTTGCCATATTGAATTTATCTTGTCCGAGTCCTGTCCAAAACAAAATATAATTGAATCCCCATTTATATTTCAGTTCCTTTATTTTTTCAATATCATTCCATCTGTTTTCATTTGCCCAAATTC
>CAZUOC010000319.1:0-3728 GCA_964622335.1 uncultured Ignavibacteriaceae bacterium | reverse complement strand
TAATATGAAAGAGAAGACAACCTCGACAAAAACCAAGACCACTGAGAACACAAAGGATAATGTTACAACGGAAGGGCAGGGAAACAAAGCCCGGGGTGAGGGAAGTTTCGGTTTTGATTTTGAAGAAGGTGGTTTAGGAACAAGAAGGATTTACAGTTATATAGAACCTTCATATCCCGAAGGTGTTCATAAAGAGATTGATATAAGATTAAGATTTGCAATTCTTCCCGATGGAACTGTCGGGACAATACTTCCATTAACAAAAGCTGATACTAAACTTGAGAATGCTGCAATTAATTCATTAAGGCAATGGCGGTTTGAGCCTTTATCCCCGAATCAAAAACAATCCGAGCAGACTGCGGTTATTGTTTTTCATTACAGGCTGCAATAGCTTATCATAATACTTCTAAAAACGGTTAAAACCGTTATCATTTATGATCGTATAACATTTTTCCATCGGATAAATCCGATGGAGAATGAAAAGCAGAATTAATCTTTAGGCTCGTAGGCTTTATCCATTCTCTACAAGATTTATCTTTATTCTCAAGGAATTTATCCATCTCTGCGGGATTTATCCCGTAGCCTACAGAAATGAAATAGGCTTTGGGAACCGTTTCAACGGTTTACTCTATCCCATATTTCCTTATAAAAAGCTGATACTCTTCAGCGAAACTTTTTCTTCTATGATGCTCTTCCTGATTCTTTACATAATCAACAACTTTGTTTAGTTGTGAAGGAGAAACGGAAAATGCACCATAGCCCTTCCCCCAGGAAAACTTATTATTAACGATTCTATTTTTATTAATAAAAAATGATGATGATCCCTTCAGTAATTTTATACAATCCTCCACGGATGAATTTGTAGGCAAATCTACTACAGCGTGAGCATGATCAGCATTTACATAATTTATTTTCATATAAATATTTTTCTCTCTACAATAGTCATACAAAAAACCAGAAATCTTTCTTCTTGCATCTTTGGGAAGTATCTTTTGCTTACCTGGTGTTTCCCAGATAAAATGAATCCAAATTTTATTGAATGAATGTTGAGACATGCTATCCTCCCATTTTTGTTGATTATGGACCCTGCCTTGCCGACAGGCAAGTGTTGAAACAGTTATTTTATATGTGCACAATATAATATTTCATTGTGATAAATCACGATGAGAATATATAACGCATCTTTTTATAGGATATGTCTATATTCTCTACAGGGTTTATCAACTCTCTACAGGATTTATCTTTATTCTCTGCGAGATTTATTCATTCTCTATGGGATTTATCCTATAGACTTTTGGGAATGTATAGATTACAGGAACTGTTTCAACGGTTTTCCTATTCAGCTTCTGCAGGACTTTCCTCATGATAGTAGAATTTATAGAAGAAAAACTCCCCGATAGAAAGAATTGTTAAAGAAAAATCATCACGAGTGTAAAATCTTCCTAATCCTTCCGGCTCCATAAATAACTTCGCAATAATAGTAGCTATCGACCATCCGACAGAAAATAAAATTAAGATAAGCGCAAGATTAAGAAACGCACTTTTAAGATTTTCATCCTGCCATTTTTTACTGAAGATATAAAGTGCAAAAATAAGGTGAGCAGAAAAGATAAATGCTGTTACCATATATCATTTTACATTACGTTTATTTATGTAAGACATTCCAACTAAAGCACCGATAAGTCCGAACAAACAATTTGTAATTAAATTGCTCATCAACATTGATATTGCATAAATTGTGGAGAAACCGTAAACCTTAATATCGGAGGACATCTTTTTAAGTATATGCATACTTTCATCAAGCAACGGACCTAAATTGTAGCTCCTAAGCATTGCTTCTGTTTGAGGCAAAGTTGATGTAAAATCATTGGAGTGTGTTACAAAAGTCAACAGGATATCGAAAGAAGTTGCAAAGAGTGCGGCGAAAAGTCCTGTTAACAAACCGAATGTAATTGCCTGGCGC
The DNA here is from genome assembly GCA_964622335.1 of uncultured Ignavibacteriaceae bacterium. Classification (GTDB taxonomy): domain Bacteria; phylum Bacteroidota; class Ignavibacteria; order Ignavibacteriales; family Ignavibacteriaceae; genus RBG-16-34-14. Next base: position 1,765 of record CAZUOC010000319.1, on the reverse strand, counting down.
GAAACAACTTTATCGGAAATCTTATTTATTTTTCTGTCTAATGTGAGTGAGAAAAAGGCTGCTAAGGGAACTAAAAGGCAGCAGGCAAAAGCTTTAAACCCGGGAACAATTGATAAAACCGCTGCAGCGAATCCGAGAACAAGCGGGGACATATATTTTTTTGAAATCATCTTATCTTTGTTCTTTAATCAAAATATAATTTTCAAAAACACTGATTATAATAAGAAAACAAACAGCGCCAAAAAATAATCCGGTAAAGAAAGCAGTTAACTTATTATAATTGCTGAAGAAGAAGTTGTTTATTATTACATCCGTAACAAGAATAATAATTGCAAATTTAAAAAATATGTGTGCAACTTTTATATTTCTTAGTGAAATTAAAACAAAAACAGAAGTTATCAGTGCACCGAGATAAATGCCTGAACATCTTGCGCATACAAGTAATGGGAAACCGTTGATAATAATTAATTTGTGATCTGACTGATGACAGACGTTATGGTAAAACAAATTTAAAATTGGAGATGAAACAAGTGAGAGCGCTGAGCCTCCGCTTAAGCTTTTAAATGAAAAACCAACACACCATGCGCTTATTAAAAGAAAAACAAAAAGGCGAAAATATATCTTGCGTTTGTTCATCGGGTGACTATTTAAGCAAAGTGAATACAAGAATTTCTTTTTCGGTGAGAACGTAAATTTTCTTCTTCTGCATTATGGATGTTACAATACGTTTATAATCCAATCCAATCAGATTTATTTTTTGAAGCTCGAATTCGGGTGCACTTAAGTTTGCAAAATATATTTCACTATCCGTGTTGACAGTTAAGAACGAGAAATGAATTTCCATTCCTTTCAAGTCGAGCCCGGTTTCAAGTGTTGATAAACCGTTTCCATAATTATCAAACACGATTATATCTTTCCCGTCCGTGACAAAAGTTTTTGCGGAAGCGGAAACAGCTAAGTGTGCCGGGTTATTTAATGAGAAACTGCCCGCATCCATTCCACCAAAATTCAGCATAAAATTTCCAAAGAGATCGAATTTTAAGACGCGCTTGTTCTCCGAATCGAGTATAAAAAGATCTCCCTGAGTTGAAGTAGCGCAGCCTAAAGGATAACCGAATTGCTGATCCGGGTTATCACTATCTCTCGTTGAAAGCTGTGAAATATAATTCAGGTCTTTATCGAATCTCTCTATCCTGTGGTTATTTTTATCTGCAACATAAATGTTCAACGGAGTTGCAAAAACATCTACGGGATTATCGAACGTAGCTTCCTTCCAGCCATAGCCGCCCGTTTCTGTAACGTAAGTACTGAGAGTATCGTATTTGTAAAGCTTGTCATTTCCCGAATCTGTAATAAACAAAAACCCGGAAGAACTAAGATCGAATGAAGAAGCCTTCTGGAATTTGCCGAAAGAAAAATCGAAAGTGAACGTCTGGCAAAAAGCAGTTGCCGAAAAGAAAATTATTGCTAAAAAAGTCTTCATAATAATGAGTTAAGATAGAAAATATTGAGGTGGAAATAAATGAGGAAGGGAGAATTTAATTGTGTTAAAAGGAATTGTATAATTCCGACCTAAAGGTCGGGGCTAATAAGAATGAATTTTTTATATTTGTATTAGTTATGCTATAGAATAGCCCCGACATTCATGTCGGGGTAAAAGAGTAACAAACCACCGGCTTTAGCCAAAACAAATGGGGGATCAAATGTCTTACATCAAAATTTTGGTTTATATTCTCTGATCCACCAAAATAGAGTCCTTTAGTAA
>CAZUOC010000318.1:0-3730 GCA_964622335.1 uncultured Ignavibacteriaceae bacterium | reverse complement strand
CCCCCTGTGCCCTCGGCCGGTTACCCGAAACAAAAGAATGGTTCGTAACAACTCCTGCTACGGCCTTAATAACTGACGGCCAAGTCAGAGCTGCTTGGGAAGAAAAAGCCCCAAATTTGGACACAATTTTACAAAAAATGGCAAAAACCAACAAAATCGATGAAAAACAAAGATTTTTTACATTAAAAAACCCATTTCGCTCGTCATATAGAAAGGAGGTGAGAATTCTATGATTGTGTTATTGGATGATTGGTAAATTTAGAAAACAGAATACGAAAATTTTTTAACTGACAAATCTGTTATCTATAGGGAGATAGAAAATGAAGAAGAATCATATAATGATCGGTTTATTGATCTCATTGGTTTCAATTACAGGTGGATCAGTAATGTATGCAACAGACACTTGTAGATTAAATGCTAGTGGAAGCCTTTCTAATAATTGTTCAAGAGATCCGAGTACTCAACAATGCGTTGGCGACTGTGATGGATCAGTATCATTTGGCTGCATTGGAGGTTGTGATGGTATATGGAGAACTTGTGAACAATGGGGAGCTAGCGCATCGAGAATTGTATCGTATAAAATGGATTGTTATGATCCAGGTGCTCCAACTGCTTGCGAATGTGGTACTAATCAAAGTAACGTAGAAAGAAATAATATAAATGGTTGCTTGTGTTACGATCCCTGTCCTTGATTAAAGTAATCTCATAAAATCGATGATCATGTCTGAAATTCCTGCTTCACATTTCAGACATGATCTTTTGATGAGGTGTTTTAAATTGCAATATAGTTCATATAAATTAGCTTTTTATGGAAAGTAAATATTACTCTCTTTCATAATTTGGGAAGTTATATGTACTATACAATGTTAGCAAAGGTTATGTACAACTAACAATAAATGTTTACGTTTATGTGCTATAAAAAGTATTTCAGGCTCTTGGGAGATACACGAAGAACAGGATATAAAATTGAGGAAATATTTACCATATTAACCAAATGTCGGGAAAAGTGTACTGTGGTTGATTGATAGCTGATTATATTGATTTTTGCGGATAAATTACATAATACTTTAAATGAGTAAGGAGGTTTTGAATGCTAAAGATAAATATAAATATTTATTTGTTAATTATTTTATGTTGCTCCCTCTGTTTGGGGGCAGAAATAAACCTCAGTAATTTAATTGAGATTCAAAACAAAACCCAGCAAATACCTCAAACAGCAGAAATAGTATATGTAGAAAATAAAAATGATTCCTCGGAACCCAAGCTGCGACCAATAACTTCAGAAATGACACCAGAACAGATTCTCTGGGTAGAAAATCAAAACAGAATTAGAGAGATTAATCAAAAAACAATGGAAGAAAAAACATTGTTATTTGACAAAATGGCAGATATGACAATGTATAAAATTAAGGATCTTAGAGATTTAAAACAAATTGTTGAGAAGTATAACATTTCTGAAGATAATTTTATGAATCTCAACCAAGATAGCACTATGTTATTTGATGGAGAATATAGCCTGATTTATTCGGCGGAGGCTAATAATTTACATTTGGACAGAATTACAGGTGGTTATTCCAGTTTTTTTAAAAACAGCTATTTAGACCCTTCAAGGCTTTTTGCTGATTATGTAAAAAAAAGGAACCTTTTCGAGATTACAGAAGATGGCAAAAAACTCGTTAGATTGGAGGTTTCAGGTGTTCATGAAGGTTATGAGTGGCAATGGTTAATAGACCTCGATCCTGAATTTGGTTATCGTTTTAGACGGTTTGATATTTATATTAACGGAAAGTTAAGGGATACCAGGATTTTAAAATATAAATTAATCAAAGGTTATGTTATCCCAATTTCTTGCGAGCGCCAATGGTACAGTACTGATGGACAAGTAATCAAGGAATATGGATATAACGTAAAAGATGTTGATGTTGACATCCCCTTGACGGAAGATGATTTTGTTATAGATGTTCCTGCAGGAACATCTATAACGGATATGATCGGACAAAATTTAGAAGACTATATTAGTACCAGGCAAAATGTTTCAATTAAGTCTTTAATTTCTATGAGTGCAAAGCGAGTATCTGATGAGTTTTTATCAAGCATGATAGATCAGAAAGCAACTGATGTTTTAGCACAAGATAAACAAACAATTGAAATAGAAACTATAGAAGAGGAAAAAAAATTAGAGCCGAATTCTGAGATTTCTATCTCCAATAACAATGAACAAGATAACTTAGGTCATGAACAAGAATACCTTAAAAGCTCCTTTTTAATGATTGGAGGAGTGGTGGCAATTCTATTCATTACTACAGTAGCAATTCTAAGAAAAAGGTGAACTATGAATCAAGAAAAAATCCTATTTAAAGTAGCTTTAATTTTCTTAAATATATCATTCGTTTATTCGCAAGGTATTACTGTTGAGCCTCCGGTCATTGAACTGGGGAATATAGAATTAGGTGTAACAATAGAAACAGAAGTTAACTTAATAAACAGAACTAATGGGGATTTATATGTAGAGAAAATTATAACAAATTGTGGATGCCAAAAGCCAATACTGAATGAAAATCTATTGAAACCAGGAAAACAAATAACTATGAAAATACAAACAATGAGAGATAGAATAGGTTTCTTCAGAAATGAATTTGTCCTGCTACATAGAGATACTTCGTTAGAACCCGTTCGTATAAGAATAAATGGTCATGCAGTTAGTACTCTCTTGACAAAAGTCGGTTGGATGGGGACTGAAATGTCTACCATTCAAAATTATAAGGATTATATTAATATAAATAATCCTCTAAAAAACAATGAAAAATTACAGATTTCAATAAAAGACATAAATAAGAAAAAAATAGACGAAAAGTTCATTTCAAAAGTTAGATCAGAATATTTTTATGTAAAAGAAGATGGTTTGCAAATCAATGACGAAGAAGTGGTCATGCTATTAGAGTTAAAACAAAAACTTAAAGATGGCTGGTTTAAAGATACAATAGATATCGAGACTGCTGATAAAAGGCGTGTTGCTACGCATATACTTTTTAATATCAATGACGGTATCGTTATTGAGCCATCAACTTTACATCTTCAATGCACTTCTATAAAATCCCCACCACCTAAAAAGTTTTTTTGCTTACAGTTAGAGTCTGAAACTGAATTATGGGAAGAGGTTGCTTGGAATGTCTCCGGTTCTCTTTCGGATTCTATATCAATAGAGTTGGAAGAAAAAGATATTGAAAATAAGAGCTATAAGTTTTCATTAAACCTGATTCCGGATATCTTCATGCAAAAACCAAATGGGTTTTATAAAGCATTTATCGAAGTGTATGACAAAAAAAATAAGGATACAGTTCAAAGAATATTAGTTTTTTCAATTCGTTGATTGTGATACGTATTTATAAAGTGATAGTAATAACGTACACGTGGAAGGATTGGCTTGGCGGTTGTGAGGCATCTCGGATAAATAAAGAAGCCATTTACTCACGCATTATCTGATGTCGATTGAAAGGTCGCATGGCTCGCCTTTGCGTAGGTTCTACAGCAGAGCATGGCTGGTGAGCCTGCCGTGTTTTTCGTTCTTTTCAGTTCTTGGCCCAGCCACGATCATTTTCTAAAAGGTAATTAAGCCTGTCCGGCAATTCTGACGGAGTTATACATCCTATCCCGATGGGTCGGGATTTCGGCTCTGTGCATGTCAATCCCTGGATTACGCTTTTCGCCATCGATTTACCTTCAGTAATAG
>CAZUOC010000317.1:0-3745 GCA_964622335.1 uncultured Ignavibacteriaceae bacterium | reverse complement strand
GTGTTGTGCCGATTCTCCGGCTTTGTTAACAGAAAAATCATTTTTCTCTAAGTTTGTAAGGAGAGGCTTTACATCTGAATGTTTGAACCGTCTGCGAGTAATTGTTTTTTCACGGTAGTTCTCATACAGGTTATTGACCTTTTCTAAAAATTCTATATCTTTTGTTGAGTCTATCATAAGAAATATTAAAACAAAATTGACGATAACATATTAAAATTTACTTATAACTTGAATCATTTACCAAAGTTTATGAGTGTAAAGGAGAAGATAAAATGGCAACATCAAAATTAAAAATTGGCTCTGAAACTCCCGGCTTTAATCTTCCTGCGACAGATGGAAAGACATATTCTTTAGAATCTTTTAAAGACAGCAAAGCATTAATAGTTATTTTTAGCTGTAATCATTGTCCTTATGTTCAGGCGTATGAAGACAGAATAATGGCACTTCAAAATGATCATAAAGATAAAGGCGTTTCAGTTGTTGCAATTAATGCAAATGATTTAACAAATTATCCCGAGGATTCTTTTGATCACATGGTTGAACGGGCAAAAAGCAAGAATTTTAATTTTCCTTATTTAAGAGATGAAAATCAGAAAATTGCTGAAGCTTATGGAGCAACGCACACTCCCGAAACATTTTTATTCGACAATGAACGTAAATTAGTTTATCACGGTAAAATTGATGATAACTGGCGAGAACCGGAAAAAGTTGTTAACAAATATTTAAGAAGTGCAATTGATGAGCTTCTTGAAGGAAAAGAAATTTCAGTTCCTGAAACTTTTTCAATAGGATGTACGATTAAATGGAAGACGGCATAAAGGTTAAAAATGCCTTTAAATTTTTTTTTGAGTGTCTCAATCCTCAAAAAAATACTTCCTTTATTATGTTAGAGTGCAGCACTATTTCTTCTTTATGTTTTTTGTTTGTGCTTTCTTGATTATTTCAGATAAAGTTTTTACTTCATCTGTCGTAAGTATGCTGAGATTCAATCTTTCAGGATCAGATGGATCATCAGTTGTAAGTTGATAGGTGCTGAATTTAGATTCATGCAATTTTGAACCATTAAACCAACCACAAATTACATAACTTTTATCAACATTTTCTTTGATTGTCATTGCTGGTCCGCCACTCTTCAACCAAACCACTGTCCCTGGTTTTAAATTTGGCATAGTTGAATTCTTTCAATTAGTATTTTGATTAAATGCTTCACACTAACTACTTAACTATCCCAATTTGATTTTCAAAAGTTTCTACAAGGTGAAGGGGATTTTGTGAAATGCAGAAGCAATAAACTGTATAAAGCCGGGAGAATGTTTTTATTATTTCCAATAGAATATCAGATGTATAAATAATCTCCGAGTTTTTATTCATTTCTTTTTGTAATAGAATATCTTTTGTCCTCGCCATTTTATCGAAGTCTTCTTCAATAGTAAAACTTTTTTTAACAAGTTCCGGTTTCGATTTATTCATTTCGTAAAAAGAAAACTTGTTGTTCAAATCAAATCTTCTGAAAGTCTCTATAAGTTCATCTCTATGTCCGGGTAAATTTTTATTGAAGAATAATTCATTGCCAAGATTATTATTTACATAAAGCCCGTATTCAATTCCATCTTTACTAATGTAAACATAAAACTCGCTATCATCTTTAAATCTTCTGAAGTGAACAAGAAAATATGTCCGGTATGGTGTCCCATTTGAAAACCTGAAATCCTTGTTTATCCGCATCAGGGTTTTATCGAATTTTGGTTCTGTATTTATTTTTGGTTCAAGCTGATTGAAGAAGGGCGCGAGAGCAAGAATGAGAGATTTTGAAGGAAGAACGATAGAATTATTATACCTCTCTCTATTTTCAGCAAACCATTGCAGAGAATTATTTTTCGAGAGTTCTTCTAAAAAATTAAATGTGTCGTCTTTATACCCGCCGAAAGCAGGGATTTCTGCGATCAATACATCATACCCAAATTAATTGTAAGGTAAACTCCTCCAATATCTTTTCTAAATTTTCCCTGAAGGCTTTCTACACCCTGATCAAAGAAATGTATAATATAGTATCTTAAGTTTATACCTATAAGACTGGATTTATCCAGTCCAAAATTAGCGCCGAATCCGATGTAACTGCCAAGAGTTACTTTTGTATTTGCATATCCGAATGAGTTAAAGAATTCCCTTTCATAAGGAGTTGTTATGACAAATGAAGGTCCCACTCCGGCATTAATGTAGGGACGCAGATTATCGTAAATTGCATCTTTAAACAACCTGTATTGAAGACCAAAATTAACCGGGATAAGAAAAACCCTGTTTACTTTACCCAAAGTATAGGTGTCTATATAACCATAATAATCCTGGTAAGTATAAGTAAATTCTCTCTCATCTTTTGCTTCAGACATAGATATATCAACAAAACCTGTTACAGTGTTTGAAAACTGACGTCTGTAAAATCCGCCAAAACCAAAGCCGCCGTCACTAAACATTATATCGAGCCCTAAAACGTTATCGGGAAAAACGATTGCTTTCTTTTCTGGCGCCATCTCACCTATGCCCTGGGCGTTTACTATTAAGGAAGGAATTAGTAATATTACAGCTGCAAGAAGCTTTTTCATAAAACTATTTTTTTTTCTTTTTAATATACTCAACATTAAGAAAAATTCAATAGCTTTATATATCGCAAATTAAGATTAAATAACATTCCAGATGCCGTCCAATATTGAGATAAAAATTAAAATTTCCTCTTTCAGGAAGTATGAAAACATCCTTAAATCACTAGGACTTAAACCAAAAACATTGCTCAATCAGAAAGATGTTTATTATGAAACTAAAAAAGGTTTACTTAAACTCAGAACGGAGAGCGGCAGGGATTCTTTAATAAAATATTTGAGAGACGAGAAATCTAAGGACAGAGTTTCTAATTATGATGTTCTTAAGATAAGCGATAAGTCAGCCGGGAAATTTTTTGGTGATCTTTTTAAGAAGAAAGCTGTAGTTGAGAAGAGAAGGATTTTATATTTATATAAAAATACAAGGATACATCTGGATAAGATTAAAAAGCTGGGAAATTTTATTGAACTTGAATCTGTAGTTGTTAAAGACAAAAGATCTGCAATAAAAGAATTTAATGAAGTTATTGAACTCCTTAACCTTGATACAGGAAATCAGATTAGAAAATCCAATTTAGATTTGATTTTAGAAAAATGATTTTAACGAAAAGCACAGAAAAATCTGTTGATATTGATTTCGAGATACACACGATAATAAAATCAAATCAGCTTGAACGGTTGTTGATTATTGTTCCTACCAACAGGAAGAGCCGCTATCTTAAAAAAGAAATAATTTCTTTAGTTCCCACAAAAGCAGTTTCTGAAATTAATCTTGAAACACTCGGCACATTTTCCACAACCCTTTTTTCTCGCGATAAAAAAGCCGGATTAAAAGTTTTAAGTGATGCCGCTGCCGCAGTTTTGCTGAGACAAAGTTTCCAGGAAAGTAAACCGAAATATTTTTCAAATTATTCGGGAGAAATTCCTTCCGGAACCCTTGAGAGAATCAGGAATGTAATTTCGGAATATAAAAAACAGGGAATTACATCCGAAACTCTAAAAGCAGAAAGCAAGAATCTTGTTTCTTTGGAAAAAAGAAAAGCTGAAGACATTTCCGGAATTTATAGCCTGTATCAAAAAAAGCTGAACCAGTTGGGCTTGAAAGAAATTGGAGATATGATGACTGAAAATTTAGAGCTTGAAAAAACCCT
>CAZUOC010000316.1:0-3746 GCA_964622335.1 uncultured Ignavibacteriaceae bacterium | reverse complement strand
GGTTTCAAAGAAGTACCACTTACAGATTCCCTTTATAAAAGATCAGATATTAAAATGGAAAAAGTTCTTGAATAAATTATTCACTCCACAACTGTTCTGGGAAACTCAAAAAAGCAGAATAGTTATCTCTGGTAACAGTTATTTTTAAATTGTTGATCTTTTTAGGATTATAAAACAACTGATAACTACTACCTGTTGTTTTAATCTTAACTTCTTTATCATTCACACTTAATTTCGGTTTAATGGATAAGCTTATTAAAAGATTATCATCTTTGCCATCAAGAAAAGATTTTGAATTCATAACGATTGCAAAAGGTTTTTTGCTTCTGATAGATTTTGTTGTAAGTTGTCATTGCTGCTATATCAATCTGCCCGGGAGTCAACCGGGCAGGCCTGTTCATCATCATAGAAATAATTTCTTTCAGGGAATCGTCACTCATTTGGGCAAAACCTTCACTGTAAGCGTTTCCTTCTGTCTCATGGTATCTCGAACAAGATTCCTTAAATGTATTAATAGGTGAATTAGATAAATCAACCATCTTATTCAAAATCAGATTGTGAATAAATTATCAAAGGAGACACTATCGTCAAAAAGAAAAAAATCTAAACAAAATTTTCTTCATTTATTTATTGCCGATGTATTTCAATCTGTAAATTATATTTTGCTGGTCTTCACTTATAAGTAAGGTCCCATCAGGCGCCTGAATAACATCAACAGGTCTTCCCAAAACTTCCTTATCTTTTGTAAGAAATTTAACATAAGCTTTTTCACCGTAAGGTTTGCCGTCTTCAAACAGGATTCTGTCTACCTCGTAACCTACTTTAGTACTACTGTTCCATGAACCATGGAAAGCAACAAACGCGTCTCCTTTATGATTTGCCGGGAACTCGTCGCCTGTGTAAAACATCATCCCACAAGATGCCCAATGTGCACCGGTACACCATTCGGGAACAATCGTTTTAGCGGCAAGTTCAATTATATCTTTCCTATTCATATATTCGTAACGGGGTACTCTGTTTCCTACAATAAATGGATGCCCGTAAAAACCACCTTCAACATATTTGTTCATTTCACCCGGGGGATTATAATCCGTAATTGGCTGCATTCCAAACTTGTCCCCGACTTGTTTACCGAACCAATCACTTCCGTGATCCATTCCCCAGATTTCATCTGTACCAGGACGAACAATCAACTTTTCCGTATTTCTGATTCCCGAGCACCAGAGTTTTTTATCTTTACCTTCAAGATTGAAAGACCATATTTTCTCTCTGTCAGTATTCACCAAATCATTTATATTTCCTTCATCACCTATCCCGGTATATATTCTTCCATTAATAATTAATAAAGGACGCCAATGATGTCCTCCTCCTGAAGGTAAATTTCCTTCAGGAATTACAGTTACTTTTTCATCGGCAACACCATCATTATTATTATCTCGGAGTTTATAAATTGCGCCGCTTTCAGTGTACCATAACCATCCATTATGCCATAGAACAGAGGAAGTACCGTTATCAGAAACATGAAACTGTGTGAGAGTTTCATAATACCCATCTTTATCTTTATCCTTTGCAGCCATAATTATTTTATCCGGAGTAGTTGTATAATAAAGAGTTCCATCCGATCCAATACACATATGTCTAGCTCTCTGGTCCGAATTAACAGCAACAGATAATTCATATTCTGGTCTGATCCATATTCCAGGATTAACTTCTCTTGATGAATTCTGCGCGTCTGAAGAACAAGAAAAAAAAGCAACTGACGAAATCAGCAGCAAAATTTTAACAATCATATATCTGTTCATTTTGAATCCTTTTAGGTTTGGTAAAGTGACAAATTCTACTTTATAAATTAAAAATAGGAGGAAACAAAAGAAACATCCTGGACTATTCTTGTTTTTTTCCACTAATTCGTTTAGAAAAGGGATTACTACTTATTCTCTATGCAAAATTTGCGGTTTAATTCACACTTTGAAACAACATTTCGTTTACAAACTGATTCAAAAACTTTTTCTTCTTAACCAAATTTATTGAAAAGATACATTCACGTAATTTTAATTCTACGTAAGTATAATCTACGTGAGAAAAAACACAAATCATTTATTTTTATAAATAATGAAGCTTTATATGCCAATTCGCCGGAATAATTCTTGCCATAAAGATAGTGAATTTGAATGATAAGGAGAAGAAATTATGAATAGTGGACAGTCAATGTTGGTTTTAGGAGCAACGATATTATTTGCGTTGATTTCCCTTCGATTTAATACTGCAATACTACAAGACACAACTTTACAGATACAAAATAAAGTTAATCTTACGGCTTTTTCACTTGCTGATGATCTTATAGAAGAAATTAAAGAAAAAGCCTTTGATCAAAAAACAGTTGATTTTCAAGCTATAGCTGTGGACCAGCTTACTGCAGCATATGCATTAGGGCATGGTGGAAGCGAAAGCTGGCCGAACTTTAATGATATTGACGACTACAATGGCTATTCAAAATCAGTAGATTTACCTCATGCTGAAGGTTATACAGTTTCAACCAACGTCATGTATGTTGATTCCGAAGGCTCTGTATTATCAACCCAGAGTTTCTATAAAAAGGTTACAGTAACAGTGGCAAGCAAATATTTAAACAATCCTGTTACAATGTCATATATTTTTTCACTCCACTCCAAGAATTAGACAATGGCTATATTACTTGATTTAATAGGGTCCGCCTTAATAGGAGGAATTCTCGTTCTGCAATTAATGAATATGACTCTTTTTATGCAGAATGCAAGCTATACTTCTGACAACGAACTTAAAATGCAGCAGAATGCAAAAACACTTGCAGAAATAATCAATTATGATTTTAGAAAAATCGGGTACAAATTTGATAGCACTGCTATATTAACTGCCGAACAGAAAAAAATTAAATTTATTGGAGATTTAGAAGCTCCCGGGGAAACAGGATCAGGAACTATTGATACTGTAGAATATTTTGTTCTCGATTCAACTTATGCAACATCTACTTCTAATCCAAGGGATATTGTTTTAGTTCGTGTCCTAAATAACAAAGATTCATTAGCAGGACCAACACTCGGTTTAGTAGATATTAAATTTTCATATCTTGACAGTTTATTTACACAAACAGCAGTATTATCTAAAATAAAATATATAAAAACAGAGCTCTGGATTGAACCAATTGAAACATCTGATAACTTTACAACAGGTGAACAAGATACTACTTTTACTTATTGGGAATTTACTATTCATCCGAGGAATATTTAAATGGGAAAAAGCTCACTGATAGTCATATTAGGTTTGGGGATGATTGTATCTTACTTTATTTTGAGGCTAAACGCCAACTCAAAAGAAAATTTATCTACTACACTTAATATGTTTGAACAGACCGAGGCAAGACTTATTGCAAATACAGGAGTAGAGATTTACCTTGAAAAACTTTATGAGGACCCGACTTTGATAAATACAACATCCTCTTCACGAAGTCTTTTTAACGGGAGCTATGTTGTAAAACTTGAAGGTACTTTACCAAATGTTAGAGTAACCTCAACTGCAAATTTTCAGGGAATAGAACATATTTCTGTGGCAGATGCTTATCTCGAGCCAGTTACTTTTCCAGACCTGCCAAGTGGGCTTTATATTTCTGCAAATTCTGTTACTACTACAAAATTAACCGGAGATATGGAAGTAAGCGGAGAAAACCATGATACTGATGGCAACGTTATCGGAGACAGTTCTGATGCCGT
>CAZUOC010000315.1:0-3756 GCA_964622335.1 uncultured Ignavibacteriaceae bacterium | reverse complement strand
CAGCAGAGGTTAAAATTTTCATATTAGAAGCAGGATGCATAAGATATTTTATATTCTTCTGATAGACTGTATCTTTCCCCGTAAGGTCGTAAACATCAACAGCAGCATGAGTTGATTCGAAAAAATGATCGGATAAAAGTTTATCAAGTTTATTCTGAACAGAAGTCTGGGGGAAACAAAAAGCCGGAAAAAACAGAAGGGCAACTAAAAAACAAACATTAAAATTAATCTTCATAGAACCATAATCTTATTTGCATGGGTGCCTGACTGCATTGTTGCATGGTTGATATTTCTTCAGGCAAGCATGCATCCATCCAACTATGTATTTATACATTTTAGAAATACTCTCGTACTCTGAACTCTGCACCAATTTTATTTTCTACAATATCTTTTGCTTTTTCAATTTCGATTTCATCAATTGAAACAATAGTCATAACAACTTTCTCAACATATTGTTTAGCACTTTTTGAAAAGCTTATCATTTCGTTAAACATTCTTTTTTCTACTCTCATTATCGCTGCGTATTTTGTTGCGTCTGCTGCATTCATACTGATTGACACAATATCAATAATTCCTCTCAGCTCAGGAGTAATGTCTCTCTTGTTAATAAAGCTGCCGTGACCATCGGTATCAAGTCTTGTTTTTCCACCATTTTGTTTAACATATTTTGCAATTGTTTTAACAACATTCCACCTGATTGTCGGTTCACCATAACCGCAAAAAACTATTTCTCCATATTTTTTCGGATCATCGATTTCCTCAATATATTTTTCTGCGGAAGGTTCTTCATTCTTGCTCATCTTAAGATTATAACCTTCAAGTATTGCATCTTCTTTTCTTCTGCAGAATACACAATCGGCATTACACCTGTTGGTAATGTTTATATATAAATTATTTCCGAGTTGATATGTAAGATCCGTTTTGCCCAAGCTTCCAACTCCAAACAATCGAAAAGCATTTACAGAAGTAATTCTGCCAACTTCTTCGACAGAAATATTATGAAGCTCAGCAATTTTTTCAGCTACAAGTTTTACATAAGATGGTTCATTTCTTTTCCCACGGAAAGGAACAGGAGTCATAAAAGGAGAATCGGTCTCAAGCAAAAGGTGATGAAGTCTTATGTTTGAAACGACTTCGCGGAGCGAATCGAATTTTTTAAAAGTAATATTTCCTGTAAAAGAAACTAAATATTTCATTCTAATTAAATCTCTTGCATCGGATAGAGAACCGTTAAAGCAATGAAACTGTCCCCGTAAACCGCTCTCACAATATTCTTTTACAATTTTCAGAACATCTTGATCAGATTCCCTGTTATGGACAACAATCGGTAAATCAAGTTTCAAGGCTAATTCGATTTGAGCGCGGAATGCTTCGATCTGTTTTTCTTTAGGTGAAAAATCATAATAATAATCAAGACCGATTTCACCAATTGCTAAAACTTTCTTATGCTGAGCTAAATCTTCAATAATTTTTAGATTTTCGTTTGTCCAATCTTTTGTTTCATGCGGATGAATCCCAACCTCAGCATAAACCATTTCATATTTCTCGGCAAGAGCTAGACTTTGTTTTGCTGTTTCAATATCTGTCGCAGGAACAATAATGTAATCCACACCAGAAGACTTTGCTCTTTCAATTACTTCGTCAATATCTTCTGCAAAGTTTGGATAAAACAAATGTGAGTGTGTATCTACAAACATAAGTAGCCCTCACCCTTCCCTCTCCCAAAGGGAGAGGATTTTATTATTCTAATTTTCAAAAAGTATAACATATTAGAACAGAAATTTTCAATCTAGATTAAACAATTACTAAAGTCTCCCCTTAGGGGAGATTTAGAGGGACCTCTACACTCAACGAATAATTTCTTATCGGAGCAAGATTGCCAATCAATTCGACATAATTGTAATTTAAAACATTGTTTATATTAAGAAAAACTTTTAAAGGAACACCCTCAAAATCTAAATTATAACCTGCTCTTAAATCAAGAACAAAAACTTCAACTCTTAATTCGCCATCGGGAACTAAACCTAGATTAATCAACTCTTCATCAATTTCTTCAACGCGGCTCCAGTATCTAAAATCTAAACCGGCAGAAAAATTATCCAGAGAAAAAACGGCTTTTGCATAAAAAGTATTTCTCGGGCGATACTTAAGAGGTTTATTCTTTTCAATATCTCTTGCCCAAAGATAAGAATAACTTAAAGAAACATTAGTGCTAATCTCTTTCAGACCAATTAAAGTTTGAAACTCCATTCCCTGGATTCTTGCTCTCGTTAGATTATCAAATATAACAAGTCCGTCAACATCTACACCCGGTTCAATAAAATTATAATACTCGTCATTAAATAAGGCTATATCAAAAGCAACAGGATTAAACGGCTTATAATTAACTCCGCCTTCAATTGTAAGATTTGTTTCCGAGTTAAGATTTGGATTTGGTTTAACTGTAATTCCGCTTGCCGAGGTTGAAGTAAATGCTTCTGCAGGAGTTGGAGCTCTGAAACCTGTACCAATAGAAGTTCTAAGAATTAAATCATCAGAGAATTTATAGTTCAAACCAAGTTTTGGAGAAAGTGCATTGCTTCCATTTAGAGTATCGAGTTTGTTATAGTCATATCTTAATCCAAAAGAAGTGATGAGAGGAAAATCAAATTTCAAATCTGCCTGGGTATAAGCACCGAAACCAAATGAAGAAGGATTTCCAAAAAGATTGGAATTAACCTGTGCGCCGGAAGTTTCAACACCGGAAATAAGTATTAAGGAATTCGATAGACTTGAATTCAATTGCACTTCTCCTCTGAACAGGTCCGTCTTTGATTTGTTGACGGGAGTTGCGCCATCATCCCAATTTGTATGATAATAACTTCCTTTAATATTTAATAGAAAATTATCCGAGAGTATTTGTTTATAAATCGCACCGAACATATTTCTATCTGCTTTTACAACCTGACCTAAATCACTTACAGGTGGAGCTAAAGTATTTCTCGAATCTCTCCAGTAAACAAAATTCCCACTTTTCTTGTTAAAAATATTTGCAATAAGCATAAGTGAAGAAGTTGGTGTAAACTTTATATCACTTTTAATAAAACCGATGTATCTTTTAGAAAAATTATTCTGCCTGTAACCGGTATCTTCTAATCTTGAAAGTGAAACGACAATACCGATATTATTAAAAGTATTTGCATACGAAATTGTCTGTCCGTCAAAAGTTCTATACTGCCCCGACCAATCCCATTCATTGTAAGAAGGTTTGTCATAAGCGCCAACATAAGTTTTTAGATAAACAAACTGGTTAGCTGGAATTTTCTTTGTAATAAGATTTATAACACCTCCAATTGCTGTTGAGCCGTAAAGAGAACTTGCAGCACCTTTAATAATTTCCACTCTGTCTAATATTGTCATTGGAACAACTTCCCAGATAGTTTCGCCGGTATCGCCTGTGTAAAAAGGTAAACCATCTATGGCAAGTAGAACTCGTGATCCGGCTCCCCTGCTGTAGCCGCTCGAACCTCTGATACTGATTTGATCGTCTGTCATATTCACGCCAGGGACATATCTTAAAGCATCTTCAAGATCAGTGAAATTTTTCTTAGAAAAAGTTTCTGGTCCGACAACTTCTGCACTTACTGGAAGCTCTGAAATTCTTTGTTCATACTTTCCGGCTGTTACAACAACCTGTTCCGATTCTATAGGTTTTTCATTAAGAACAATGTCCAAAGTCTTTGATTCCTTAGTTAATTTCATTTTTATCTTTTTTGA
>CAZUOC010000314.1:956-3794 GCA_964622335.1 uncultured Ignavibacteriaceae bacterium | reverse complement strand
GGGGTTTACCCCGTCTATCTTATTGCAAATTATTCATTGAATACCTACGGCATTCAAAAAGTGTTGATGGCCACTTTTTTTACAAACATTGAATCCCTACGGGATTCTGTAAAATATATAGTTTTTCCTTTGTTGCAAATTTTGAACACTTACGGTGTTCTAAAATCTCAAGAGATCAGTGTTTTTTAAATTGTAATATCTTATTCCCGTATGGGATAAACGTTTGTAACAAAAAAATCTATGATCAAAGAACCCCATCGGGGTTCAACTTTTTGATTTACCTCTTCCCATCTCCTTGTAAGGAGAGGGGACAGGGGTTTACCCCGTCTATCTTATTGCAAATTATTCATTGAATACCTACGGCATTCTATAAATGTCGAGGATCCATTGTTTTTACAAATATTAAACACCCACGGTGTTTTTCGAATCTGGGAAGGTTTATAAAATGGAACGAACAAACCTTGGAATCTCTAATAACACTTAAGTAGTTACATAATTCTGAGAACATCCCCGTAGGGGATAAACATTTGTAACAAAAAGAACTTATTAAACAAAGGAACCCCGTAGGGGTTCAACTTTTAGATTTACCCTCGCCCCTCTCCTTAAACTATAGACTAAAGTAAAGTACCGCTCAGTATTATTATTGCCATAGTGAAATAAATCACTAAGCCGGTAACATCCACCATGGTGGCAACAAGCGGCGCAGAAGATGTTGCCGGATCAGCGCCAAGTTTCTTAAGTATAAATGGAAGCATCGACCCGGATAATGTACCCCACAATACAACCCCGATCAATGAAAAGAAAACCGTCAATCCTAACAAAGCCCAATGATCGCCGTAGGGATGACCAACAGCCTGCCAGACCGTTATTCTCACGAACCCGATCGCACCGAGTATTAATCCGAGCAGCACGCCCGATATAACTTCTCTTCTCATTACAAACCACCAGTCTCTTAGTTTTAACTCGCCGAGGGAAAGAGCACGGATAACAAGAGTAGCTGCCTGCGAACCTGAGTTGCCGCCACTCGAAATTATAAGCGGCACGAACAAAGCAAGTATGACTGCCCTGCTAATCTCTCCTTCAAAATAAGACATTGCGGTAGTAGTAAGCATTTCACCGACTAAAAGTATGCTGAGCCAGCCGGCTCTCTTCCTTACCATCTGGAACAAAGGAACATTAACGTAAGGTTCTTCTAATGCCTCAACACCACCTATTTTATGTATATCTTCGGTGGCTTCCTCTTCTGCAACATCGAATACGTCATCGATGGTTAAAATGCCGATAAGCAATCCGAGTGAATCGACAACAGGCAAAGCAACACGGTCATATTTTTTAAAAACCTGGACGGCTTTTTCCTGGTCATCTGTAACGTGAAGCGCTACAAAATTCTCATTCATCAAATCGCTTACTTTTGTATCTGCTGAAGCTAAGATTATATCTCTTATTCTTAAGTCATCTATCAGCTTTCCTTTTTCATCGACGACATAAATAATGTTTAGGGTTTCGCTGTCTTTTCCATACTGCCTTATATAATTAAGAACATCATTTATCGTCCATTCAGGTTTTACAGAAACATAATCGGGCGTCATCAAACGACCGACGCTGTCCTCCGGGTATCCTAAAAGTGTTACTGCAATTTTTCTCTCGTCGGCAGAAAGCAGGGTTATCATTTGTCTTGCAACAGAGCCTGGAAGATCTTCAAGTAAAGCAGTACGGTCATCCGGCGACATCTCGTTCAGAATGGCTGCAACTTCTTCTTTACCGAGTCCTTTAAGCAAGCTTACCTGCAGGTCAAAATCTATATACTCGAAAATATCTGCAGCAAGGTCTCTCGGTAAAATCCTGAAGATCAGCGCCTGTTCTGATTCCGGGAATTCAGAAATTAATTCGGCAACGTCGGTGGGCGACCATTCACTTAAAACTTCTTTTAAGGTGCTGAAGTCCCTCCCATCCAAGAGAGACCTGATTTCGGGTTGGAGTAATCTGCTTAGCATCCTAAACTCCTCCTGTTTAAGTGAAAGGAATTTATTTATAATTTACATCTTCTTATTCTGAAGATTTTTTGTGATAAGGTTTTGAAAAATAAATTTTAATATTTGAAAAAACAATCAAATAGTATGGACTCATGCTAAAAATACTGGTTGGGAAAAAGTGGAACTCCTATGGTGTTCTTTGAAATGAAGAAATGTCTTTTTTACAAATGTTGAATTCCTACGGAATTCTTATCTCGTTTTGATGCTCTACAAGTTTATATTTGTTACAGAACATGGTAGATGCCTGCCTGCCGGTTCTTCAACCGCAAGTTGGCAGGGCAGGTTCAATATTTGTAACTAAAAAAAGAGCGGGATAAATCAGATTCTCGTAGAGGATCAACAAAAAGGACTACAAAATAATAGAAAGATTGGCTTTAGCCACAATTAAACCAATTTGGGCTGAAGCCCATATAATCAATGTATTTTTAGCCCCCGACATTGGCAAAGCCATCCCTTGGGGAAAATGTCGGGGCTATTAAAATAAATCTTTATAATTTAAGAGCATGAAAATAATCAGGTTAAGAAACTCTCTCTCTGTCTCTCTCTTAAAAAGAGAGAGAATTATAAACAATTAAACAAAACAAGAGTAATTCTGTCAGCATTAATAAAAATAAAATAATAAATCTTTTATAAGCCTTTCTCTTCCTAAGACCTGCCTGCCGGTTCTTCAACCGAAAGTTGGCGGGGCAGGTTCAATATTTGTAACTAAAAAAAGAGCAGGATAAATCAGATTCTCGTAGAGGATCAACTAAAAGGACTACAAAATAATAGAAAGATTGGCTTTAGCCACAATTAAACCAATTTG
>CAZUOC010000314.1:0-856 GCA_964622335.1 uncultured Ignavibacteriaceae bacterium | reverse complement strand
CCATCCCTTGGGGAAAATGTCGGGGCTATTAAAATAAATCTTTATAATTTAAGAGTATGAAAATAATCGTTGATGAAAATATCGCTTACGGGAAAGAAGCTTTTTCTCAATTCGGGAATGTTGAGCTTCTGCACGGAAGAAAAATTACTCCGGATTCTGTTAAAAATTCCGATGCTTTGATAGTACGCTCCATTACTAAAGTAGATAAAGATTTACTTGATGGAAGCAAAGTTAAGTTTGTTGGAACTGCTACAATCGGGAAGGATCATATCGATCTTGATTATTTAAAAGAAAAAAACATTGCTTTTGCCGACGCCGCAGGCTGTAACTCACACGCTGTTAAAGAATATGTCTTTACTGCTCTCGCCGATGTTTTATCGAAAAAGAATTTAAAGTTTAAAAGTCTTTCTATTGGCGTTATAGGTGCCGGAAATGTCGGAAGCAAAGTTGCTAATTGTGCAAACGCACTTGAAATGAAAACAACAATTAATGATCCGCCATTAAAAAGAAAAACCGGGAATAACATTTATAAAGAACTTGATGGGACACTAAAAGCGGATATTGTAACTTTGCATGTCCCTCTTAATAAAGAAGGAATAGATAAAACCCATCACCTGCTTAATTATGAAAGATTAAATCAACTTAAAGATAATTGCATTCTTATAAACAGCTCTCGCGGAAGTGTTGTTGATAATAACGCATTGGAGAAACTAATTGAAAAGAAAAATCTTACTGTTATTCTTGATGTATGGGAAAATGAGCCTGAGTTAAATCATGAATTGCTTAAAAAAGTTTATATAGGTACTCCACACATTGCCGGATATTCTTACGAAGGAAAGGTAAACGGCACTACGAT
>CAZUOC010000313.1:0-3810 GCA_964622335.1 uncultured Ignavibacteriaceae bacterium | reverse complement strand
ATTTTGTCCAAGACTGTCATGTAAACCTGCTGCAATTCTTTTTCTCTCTTCTTCTTCCGATTGTATAAGTCTTTTAGAGAATGCTTCCTGTGCTCTTGTTTCCTTTTCCAGGTTCCCAACTCTTCTTTTATAAAGTAATAACAAACTCCCGGCAAAAAATACAATTAACAAAGTGGTGAACCACCAGGTTTTCCACCAGACAGGATTTATCACGAAACTAAGAAGAACGGGCTCACTCCAATAGCCCCATTCGTTACGGGCTTTTACCTCAAATGTATAACTGCCTCCATCAAGACTTGTGTATTGAACCGAGTTTTCTTTTGTCCTTACCCATTCTTTATCGACATCAGATAACCTGTATTCATAAAGAATTTTTTCCGGCGCCGATAAATTTATTCCTGTGTAAATAAATTTCAGATAATTCTGATTATAATTTAATGATCCGGATTTCTCCAATTGCTCAATAGGGAATTCTTCGTTAAATATTTCAAGACCTGTTAAATAAACTTTTGGTGGAATTGTAATTGGTTTGTCAATATTGGGATTATAAACTGTAACTCCTCCTTTGGTACCAATCCATAAATTGCCTTTGTCATCAAGATAAGAAGCTTTTTGATTACAATTATTATTTATCAGTCCGTCTTTATAAGTAATGCTTCTGATGGATAGTGAATCATCTATATTCTCAATAATATTTAACCCGTTGTAGGTAGGAACAAAAATTCCGCCGTTTTCATCTTCTTTAATATCTGCAATTACATCATTTGTTAAACCGTCGTTAACATCAATTATCTTTATAACTTCATCGTTTTTAAGTATGTTCAATCCTTTTTGAGTACCAACCAGGATTGTTCCGTTTTTTCTCTGATGAAAACAATTGATAAGGTTTGCACTCAGTCCATCCTTAATAGTAATGTTATTATAGTTTCCGTTATAATAATGAAATATCCCTTTGTCAAAACTTCCGAAATAAATACCATCATTATCCGTAGCAAGAATAGACATTATGTAAATACTCCCGAGACTATCGAAGTATTCTAATCTTTTAACTTCTTTGTTATTTACATAATAAACACCGAAACGTGTTCCTATGTATAACTCCCCTGAACCTGTTTCTACCATCGAATATATTTCATTTTTTAATAACTCTTTTTTTTCTATGAAAGGTTGAAATCTGCCATTACTAAAAATTTTTAATCCGCTTTTTGTACCTAACAAAACTTCATCATTATTTGTTACCAGCATTGCTTCGATAATATTGCTGCGTTCTCCTTCAAGGGAAGTAAAAATATCAAGTTTATTGTCTGCATATCTCATAAGTCCCCGCCTGGTTGCAAAATAATAACTTCCTTTTCTATCTTTTTTAATTGACAAAACATTCTCAAACTGCAAACCGGAATTTTTATTGAAGTTAATTATTTTTTCTTTAGGATCGTAGATGCTCACTCCTCTGCCGGCACTGCCAAAATAAAGCAACCCGTTTTTACCCTGCATTACCAACCAGGTGTCATCTGCAATTAAGCCGTTGCTTTCTTTAATAAGTCCCATATTATCACCATGTTCAACTACAACTCCGCCGTTAGATGCAAAGTAAACTTTGCCATCTAATGAAATAACAATTTTAAAAACTCCATTCCTAAAAGGTTTTCCGTTGATCGATACAGTTGTAACTTTTCCATCAATTAACTTATTAATCCCCAGGTTTGTGCCGATATAAATTGTTCCCTTATTATCCCCTTTTACACTCCATAAATAATCTGTGATTAATCCATCTTTTGTAGTAATAACAGAGTATGATTTACCATCTACTATAACCAAACCTTTCTCCGTTGCAAAATAAAGTTTGCCATCAGGAGATTCGTAAATATCAAAAATATCGTACTTAGGAAAATTTACTTTTTCAGCCCAGTTATCGAATTTACCGTCCTTAAATTCTGTTATACTGCCGTCATCACCAGCAAAAAGCATTGTTCCGTTCTTAAGTATTCTGATCTGTACAATATTATTTGTTAAAAGTCCATCATCGGTATTAATTGTATCTAAAATTCCTTCGTCATAAACTAAAATTCCGCCGCCGTAAGCAGCAAAATATATCAGTCCGTTTTTATCTTCGGCAATATCCATTACTTGTGAAGCAGGTAATCCATTGTGAGTCTGGATATTCATAAAATTATTTCCATCCCACCTGCTGACACCATCAAACGTACCGAACCAGATATATCCTTTGCTATCTTGAAGCATCGAAGAAATTTGTCCCTGTACAAGCCCATCTTCAGGGGTTAAATGTTTATGGATTTTAATCTGTGCCGTTAAAACAGAACAGGCAAAAACAAGAAGGAAAACCAGATATTGTAAGAGTTGGGCTATCATAATTTTAAGTTAATAAATTTTTTTATTAATAGAGAAGGATCCCCCTATTTATGTGCCCGTCACTTTTAAAGTGACAGGCACTTCAGCTTTCTTTTAAGCGTACGAGCCAAAAGTAATGGACGAGAATCCATATTTTGCCCGGACTTTATTTACTGCTTCTATAATTCTTTGGCGTTTGGTAAATGTATCATCAAAAAGAAATAACTGCTCAGATTTAATTAAAAAATTTGTTAAGCGGATTCCGACCAACCTTATCGCCACTCTTCTTGTATAATTTTTGTGAAACAATTCTCTTACGGTGTTATAAATTGCAGCAGGATCATCTGTATATGAACCGGTTCTTGCACGGGTTATAGTTTTAAAATCTGAATAACGAAGCTTAAAGCTTATTGTCGAAGCAATCCAGTTATTTTCTTTTAGTGATTGTGATAATTTTGCGGAAAGAGTAAAAAGAGTTTCTTCGATTTTTTTTATTGAGAGTATATCATTTAGAAAAGTAGTTTCGTGGGAAATACCTTTCTGTTCTCTTTCAACAGTTAAATATTCTGTCCCCCTTCCGTTCGCTTTTTCCCAAAGATCGCTTCCATATTTTCCAAAAGCTGCTGAGAAATAATCTTTAGGCAAACCGGTTATATCACGAACAAAATAAATTCCTTTCTGGTTCAGGTCTTTGAGAGTAACTTTTCCTACTCCCGGAATTACCTGAACAGGCAGGTCCGAGAGAAACTTTTTTTCTTCACCCGGAGCGACATAAGTAACACCATTCGGTTTGTTGTAATCTGAAGCAATCTTTGCTGTTGTCTTATTTGATGCAATACCGATTGAACAAGGCAGGGATAATCTATTATTTATCTCCTTCTGAATAGTTGAAGCTAATACAGGATAAGCTCCGTAAATATTTTCGCAGCCGGTAAAGTCAATATAATATTCATCTATTGAAGCTTGTTCAAGAACGGGTGCATACCTGTTTAAAATATTTCTTACCAAATGTGAATAACGACTGTACTCTTCGTGATGACCGTGAATATAAATTGCCTGCGGACAAAGGGAATAAGCTTTTCTAATAGGCATAGCAGAATGCAAGCCATATTCTCGCGCTTCATACGAACAGGCAGCAACTACTCCTTTTCCATATTTAGGATCGCCGCCAACAACTACAGGCTTTCCTTTCAGTTTGGGATTTAATATCCTTTCTACTGAAACAAAAAATGTATCCATATCAAGATGGAAGATGGTTCTCATATTTTATTGCCAAATAAATCGGTCTCAAAATTTCCTTCTGAAATGCTTTCAAGCTGCGGATATTTTGTTAAGGTTGTTGAGGGGATTTCGATTTTTCTTTTTTCCAGCATATATATTAGCTGAAAAGCATTTGCAATGGCATTGCCTTTCGGATGGTTATTAGTAATTACAAAAACCTTTTCTATATTCTCCAGGATT
>CAZUOC010000312.1:0-3812 GCA_964622335.1 uncultured Ignavibacteriaceae bacterium | reverse complement strand
GAGAAATATTCTTTAGAAATACCGGGTATAATCTTCATATTTGAATAATGATGATGGATCCCGTTTGAGAACCAGACTCTTTTTGTATAAACCATAAACTTACCGAAGTCATCGGATTTCCTGTCACCTTTATAACTATCAACAATGGCTTCAAGAGTTTTTCTTACCAAAAGATTATGTCTGTAATTCTGATCGTAGTAAATATCTCTTCCGCTAAGCGCTGCTTCATAAAGATAATAAACCAATTGCTTTTGTTTCAGAGATAATTCTTTAAAGCCGGAAACCTGGTAGCGCAGTATAGCAAGGTCGGCAAATCGATCAGTCTGGTATTTAAACTCTTCAGGTTTTTCCATTTGTTTTATGCAATTAAATGATATAAATGTGATGAGAACTAAGAGAGAGAACTTTAAGATTTTCATAAAACGCCCTTAAAATTTTAAATTAATTGAACATAAATTTAGCTATTCCGCAAACCCCGTTAAAGCTGAAGAAGGAGAAAAATGAATCTACTTGTTTTGTTTATAGAAAGAATTGTTAGGAATTGAACAATTTTGTCTGTCAAATTATGTCTCTTGCTTTAAGCTCATCAACAAGCTGATCATAACTCTTAAATTGTATGGCATCCCATCCGAGCTTTTTAGCCGCCTCGGCGTATTCATAAATATCATCTATAAAAATATGTTCTTCCGAAGGAAATTTAGTAAAATTTTCAACAGCACGATAAATCTTTTCTTCGGGTTTTACTGCACCTACTTCGTGAGAAAGAATTAGTTTATCGAAATGCACCAGAAATTTGTATCCGACCCATCCATATTTTTGATGAATAATATTGGTATTAGAAAGTAAAACAAGTCTGTATTTCTTTTTCAGTTCCGGGAAAAGAGAAACAACATCTTCATTTACAGTAAATATTTTTGAGTAAATACTTATAAGAGTTTCTTTGTCAACTTTATTATTAATGAACCCTGAGACTTTGGTGAGAAATTCTTCTTCGGATACTTCGCCGCGTTCAAAGCTTCGGTGAAAGTCATAATTTTCTTTATACTGATCGAGAAATCTTTGTCCCAATCCTTTTTCTATATCTTCAAGCCTGTCGTATGAAATATTGTAATCGAAAGGAATCAATACATTTCCCAGATCGAAAACAATTACAGAATATTTTCGTTTTGCCAATCTTTTAATTTTGAAATTGTGTAATTCCTACCGGGGGGCAGGTGTAATTATTCTATCTCAAACTCTCTATCTGTTAAGCCAGTATTTATACTTATTGAGTCGACAGTGAATTCCATGGTTTGAGCGCCCAAAGTTTGTTTTATTTTAAATGGATAAAGAATACCGCCTGATTCTTTATAATCACTATAGATTATTTCCTGCTGGTATAATCCATTTGGAGAATTTATATACTTCAGTTCTCTTACCTTTAATCTTGTTTTAATATCATAATACTGTGTCCATTTTATTCCTGACGGAAGTATCATTATAACTTTGTAAGCGTTTTCACTATTAACTTTTTCAATGCCGTCAAGTTTTGTCTTAATACCGTAATGTTCCGGGTTAGCAAGAAGAGCGAGTGTAGCTTCAAATTTTAATTTTTCGAGTTCACTTCCTTCTATCTCTTTATCTTCATCAGCCAGTTTCACAATTCCTTTTTTCCCGTCGAAAATAATTTCCTGTTCATTACTTCCTGCTTTTATTATTTGTTTTAATTTATCCGGCGCTTTTTGGTAAGATGTAATTGTAATATCGACTCCCTGAACAGTGCCGGACATAACCGTAGTGCGGTCAACAACATTGTATATTTTTTCTGCTCCCCCAATTGCCGAGATATAATTTTCTATCACTTCTTTTGCAGTCAATCCTTCGGGCACCTGAAGGCTGGTAGTATCTTCATCACTTTTATTTTTTAAGGAATCGTTTGTTGAAAAAAGGTTTTTTGCAAAGCTGTTTATTGTAAAAAACAGTAGCACAATAAGGCAAATCTTTGTCATCATATTTTTCGGTTTTATTTTGATCGGATAAAAATAGTGATAAATACTTTTAATTTTTAGCATAAATGTTTTAGTTTAGTCGAAACAAATGTGGAATAGTTCAGATAAATGAAGATAATACTTGTTTTAATTACGGTTCTCTCCATAAATATTTTCCCCCAAACCTTTTCAATAAGCGGCAAAATTTCTGATAAAGAAACGGGTTCTGCCTTAGCTTATGCTAATATTAGAGTTTTAAATTCTTCTTTGGGCACAACCTCAAATCTTGAAGGCGAATATGAAATTAAGCTTCCGGCAGGAAAGCATAACCTGGTTACTTCTTATATAGGCTACAAAACAGACACAATAAGTGTTGATCTTAAATCAGACATTAAGAATCGAAACTTCAATCTCTTATCTACAGATATATCACTTCCGGAAGTTGTGGTTTTACCTGGAGAAAATCCGGCGCTTAGAATTATCAGAAAGGCAATTGAGAAAAAAAAGAAACGAGAAAAAAAAATTACAGGCTACGAATTCGATGCATATACTAAGGGAATTGTTAAAACAGCTAATGAAATAAAAGCAGGAAGCCATAATATTAATTTGAGTGTCGGGGGTAATGACACTTTGAAGATAGCAGGTATAATTGAAAATGAAAGTAAAGGATATTTCCAAAAACCAGATAACTACAAAGAAATAATAACCGCAAGAAAACAGACAGTTAACTTCCCATCTACAATTAATGTTTTAACAGGGGGAAGAGTTATGCAGAATTTTTATAATGATGAAATTAGTTTCCTTGGTATTTATCTTCCCGGACCTTTAGCCGATAACTCGCTGAGCTATTACTATTTTTATATTGAGGGTATTCTTGCGATAGATGACAAAACTGTTTATAAAATTCATATATCTCCAGATAATGAAAGTGATCCTGGTTTTACAGGAGACATTTTTATTCTCAATAAGACCTTCGATCTTATAAAAGTTGATTTAACTCTTAACAAAGCCGCAAACCCAGGTGGAATTTTTGACACGGTAAATGTATTTCAACAGTTTTCTTCTTACAGCGATTCTGTTTATATGCCCGTTGATTACAGGATTTTTGCAACAGCAAATTATTTGAACATTTTCCGTTTTGGTTTTGAGCTAAATACAATTCTTTATGATTACAATATTAATCCCGATATAAGCCAAGATATTTTCAGCAAAGCGATAGTTACCGTAAAACCAGATGCGGATAAAAGAGATTCTCTTTATTGGATTTCTACACAGACAATCCCAAACACAGAAGAAGAAACAAATGCTTATCACAGGATAGACAGTGTTAAAAATATTCCGGTTACTTTCTGGGATGATTTTTCAATTTTCTCGTCAAGAATAAGATTGTCGGATAATTTTAATATTACAGGTCCTTTGGGACTTTATCATTTTAACAGTATTGAGGGGCATTCTCTCGATTACAGTTTTTATTTAAATAATGCTTTAGACAGAAGATTTAATTCGTCATTAAAATTTTCATACGGGTTTTCAGATGAAAAATTCAAAACAGATTTTTATGGTTCATATCTATTCGGAGATTACAGAACTTATAAATTAGAACTTAATGCTTTCAAGAGAATAAATGTTTTATTTGGTGATTCTGGCGGGGATAGTTATTCACAGCTCTTTGAATCAATATCCGAATTATTTTTTAAGACTTCCATTAATAATTACTACTATTCCAATGGGTTTAAGGTTAAGCTTACTGGCGAGGTCTCTCCTGTTTTAAAATTAAGTCTTGGCTATTTAAACCGGACGGATAATAATGCTTACAACAACACAGATTTTTCTTTCTTCTCAAGG
>CAZUOC010000311.1:0-3819 GCA_964622335.1 uncultured Ignavibacteriaceae bacterium | reverse complement strand
AGTGTCACCTTTGATATAGTTCCATTACTTCATCTTACCTTTAATTAGAGCCCAACCATAATTATATTTACTATTCAAATTTTAGTTGATAAATGTTAAACATTCGTAACTTCTGCATAATTGCACACATAGACCATGGCAAATCAACGCTTGCCGATTGCCTTCTTGAAAAGACAGGAACAATAACTGAAAGGGAAGCCAAGGACCAGATTCTCGATGACCTTGAGCTTGAAAGGGAAAGGGGAATTACGATAAAATCTCATGCCATCCAGATGAAATATAAAGCTAAGGATACCAAAAATTATATCTTTAATCTTATAGATACACCCGGTCACGTTGATTTTACCTATGAAGTTTCGCGATCGCTTGCTGCATGTGAAGGTGCTTTACTTGTTGTTGATGCAGCACAGGGAGTTGAGGCACAAACAATCAGTAATCTTTATCTTGCTATTGATGCAGGATTGGAGATAATTCCGGTAATAAACAAAATAGATTTACCAAGCGCAGAATCTGACAAAGTAAAAGGACAGATAATCGATCTTATTGGCTGCAAACCCGAAGAAATTCTTTTGGTTAGCGCAAAATCTAAGCTCGGTATTGATGAAGTTCTTGAAAGTATTGTAAATAAAATTCTTCCTCCCAAAGGCGACCCCGATGCACCTTTGCAGGCTTTAATATTCGATTCAGTTTTTGATTCTTACAGGGGCGCCGTCGCTTTTATCAGAGTGATTAATGGAACTTTAAAAACAAATGACAAAATAAAATTTTTTGTTACTGATAAAGAATGGGAAGCTGAAGAGGTCGGAATTCTTGGCTTAAAAAGAATAAAGACTGATGAACTTTCTGCCGGGAATGTTGGATATCTTATTGCCGGAATAAAAGATGTTCACGATACGAAAGTCGGTGATACTGTAACTCATACAAAAGGTGGGGTAAAAGAGCCGCTGCCCGGTTATAAAGCTGTTAAACCAATGGTTTACAGTGGGCTATATCCAACCGACTCTGAAGAATTTGAAGATCTTCGCGATGCCTTAGAAAAGTTCAGGCTCAATGATTCAGCACTTATCTATCAACCTGAGACCTCTGCTGCTCTCGGTTTCGGTTTCAGGTGCGGCTTTCTCGGACTACTCCATATGGAAATTGTTCAGGAAAGATTATTGCGTGAGTATAACCAATCAATTATTACAACTCTTCCGAACGTCGAATATTATGTTTTCAAAAATAATAGTGAAAAAGTTGTTGTTGATAATCCGGCATTAATGCCTCCTATCGGAGAAATTGATTATGTTGAAGAACCTTATGTTAAAGCACAGATTGTAGTACCAAGTGAATATGTCGGTAACATAATGAAGCTTGCAATGGATAAAAGGGGAGAATATAAGAACACAACTTACATTGATCCTACAAGAGCAGATATACAATTTGAACTGCCGCTTTCCGAAATAATATTTGATTTTTACGATAAGCTTAAATCTATGACGCGCGGTTATGCTTCTTTGGATTATGATTTTATAGGACATAGAGAATCCGATCTTGTTCGACTGGATATTCTTCTTAATAGTGAACCGGTAGATGCACTGTCGATGATAGTTCATAGGGATAAAGCTTATGATTGGGGAAGGAAAGTCTGCAGCAAGCTTAAAGAACTTATACCACGGCAAATGTTCGAGATTTCTATCCAGGCAGCAATTGGAACAAAAGTAATTTCAAAATCTGTGGTTAAAGCTTTAAGAAAAAATGTTCTTGCTAAGTGTTATGGTGGTGATATCACAAGAAAAAGAAAACTTCTTGAAAAACAGAAAGAAGGAAAGAAAAGAATGAAACAGGTTGGAAATGTTGAAATCCCACAGGAAGCTTTTTTAGCAGTATTACAGATTGAGGATTAGGAAAAAATCAAATTTAATGTAGGGGTACA
The DNA here is from genome assembly GCA_964622335.1 of uncultured Ignavibacteriaceae bacterium. GTDB lineage: Bacteria > Bacteroidota > Ignavibacteria > Ignavibacteriales > Ignavibacteriaceae > RBG-16-34-14. Next base: position 1,904 of record CAZUOC010000311.1, on the reverse strand, counting down.
GCGCTCTGAACCCCTACTGTTTTAAATGATTGTTATTATGAAAAATCAAAGCAAAACAGAAAAAAGCTCTTCGGGAATTAAAAGATTACTAAAAATTCTTTTCTGGACTTTATTACTAGCCATTATTCTAAAATCATTTTTTGTTGAAGCTTACAGAATCCCCACATCTTCTATGGAAAAGACTCTCTTACCCGGGGATTTTATATTTGTAAATAAAGCAGCTTATTCAATTTCTACTCCGAGGCGTCTCCCTATTCTCGGTACAAAAATCAAGAGCTTTAACCTTGTTTCATTTTCCAAACCTTCGAGAGGAGGTATTATTATCTTTGAATTTCCGGAACATAAAGAAGGCAATAAGATAAGAGCAGCTAATTATATAAAAAGAGTTATCGGTTTACCGGGAGATACAGTAGAAATAATTAATAATGTTGTTTATATAAATGGAAGAACTTTTTTAGAAGACAACAAACATCTTAGTGAAAAAAAGGAAGATGTTATTTTTGGCAACAAAACATTTTCAGTTAGTGGAGATTGGAATGGCAAGGATTATGGTCCTGTTGTTATTCCATATAAGGGATTAAAGGTTGAAATAAATTATAAGAATATTAATAAAATAGGTCCTCTTATTAACAGGGAATATGAAAAGAAGGTTGTTAGCGTTGAAGGAAGTGTTATCGATATTGAAGGAAAACCTGTGAGAACTTATACATTTAAGCGGGATCATTATTTTGTTATGGGTGATAACAGGGATATAAGTATGGACAGCAGGTATTGGGGCTCTATACCTGAGAATTTAATTATTGGTAAAGCCGAATTAATTTACTGGTCTATGGACCCCGATTTATCAGCTTTAAAAGCTATCAGATTTGGGCGTTTATTTAAATCTATATATTAAAAGTAGATATAAAAAGGACTATTTTTTAAATCAAATTGAGCTATATTTATAAGAAAAATCGTCAAATTTATTATGCGAAATATACTTCCCGTCTTAATAATTCTGCTAATTTCTGTCTGTTCCTTTCCAAAGGATAAATACCTTATTTACTTTCAGGATAAAGGTATAACTCCCGGACAAACACTCAATAAAACAAGTACCTTATACAAAGAAGCATTGAGCAGTCTCTCCGAAAGAGCAATTGAAAGAAGAAGAAAAACAATGGGAGGCGATATAATATCTTATGATGATTTGCCTATTGAAAACGAATATATAAATAAATTAAACTCTCTCGGAATTAGAATAGTTCACAGACTTACCTGGTTTAATGCTGTTTCTGCATACCTGGATAATTCGCAGCTAACAAAAGTTAGAGAGTTTTACTTTGTTAAGAAAGTAGAGCCTGTAAAGGTATTGAAATTTAAAGATGAAGAAGTAAGTAAATCTAGTCTTGAGAAAAGTAAATCTGTATCAGATCTCAATTATGGCTCATCATTTACACAGCTTAATCTTATGGATGTTCCAAAAGTTCATTCAAAAGGAATTACAGGCAAAGGTATCTTAATTGGATTTTTAGACAGCGGCTTTAGATGGAAAAATCATGAAGCATTAGCTAATGCTAATGTAATTGCAGAATATGATTTTGTATTTGGTGATTCTGTAACAGCAAATCAGCCGGAAGATACTCCCTCACAGGATAGTCATGGAACAAGTGTATTTTCAGAAGTTGCAGGATTTAATGATAGCATCTTAATAGGTGCTTCTTACAACTCATCGTTTATTCTTGCAAAGACAGAATATATCCCCACTGAAACACACGTTGAAGAAGATAATTATGCAGCGGCGTTAATATGGATGGAAAATATGGGAGTTGATATAACAAGCAGCTCTCTTGGCTATAGTGAGTTTGATGCCGGGGAGGGTTCATATACTTACCAGGATATGAACGGGCAGACAACGATTGTTGTAA
>CAZUOC010000310.1:0-3822 GCA_964622335.1 uncultured Ignavibacteriaceae bacterium | reverse complement strand
ACTTTTTAGGTAGCCATGCTCCACCCGTTACCTCCAGAAATCTCAGAAACCAATAAATATTAACTTTATGTACCTTATTTTCCCAATTACCATTTGTAAGTATTCTCAATAATAATCTTTTTTGTTTATTTGTTAAATCAACTGAAGAAACATTTGTGATGCTTTGGATGTAGGGACTAAAATTATTGATAAACTCTTTACCCAAATGTGTCAGACGGTGTTTATTTTGAAGTACTTCGACAAGTTCGAAATCTAATGCAATTTTTAAATGGCAATTAAAATTAGTAGTGCTATTTGACGGGTTTATGAAGGGACTAAAGATTTCTTTATGTGTGAGAGATGTTTTCTGTAAATCGAAGAAGGTTTTCATTATTTTATTTAACCATCTAAGATAACAAATAGTATAATTTTTGGGGCTTGGTAATGCTAGTCCGACATTGAGACTTAATCTTTCAATTTCTTGGTTAAAAAGTTTTTGAGCTTTATTTAGAGAATAAGTCTTAGTTAATATTTGATTTTCTATCCCAAATTTTTCAACTAATAATTTATTGTTTGTACTAGTTTCTTCTGCATAAAGAATGCAATATTCTGTATTGCCAACGAATTTAACATTCTTATAATTTATGGTTTGATTAAAACAATAGTTTAATTTATTTCTATTGTTCAATATTGTTTCAAGCTCTACTATCAAATGTTTTCCAGATGAATTTGCGACTATAAAATCAATTCTACCGAAGTCCGTAGTAACTTCCTCTCCAATTGTTTTTGAGATTTTAAAATCTAGTAACTTTGAAAGTTCATTTAAATTATTCAAAAAAGCCCATTGAACAAGAGATTCAGTCATAATTGATCCCCAATATTTACACAGAAGCGGCAACCTTGATGTAAAACTCGATAAGATTCATTCCAAACCAGATTTAAGTTATTTACGTAACTTTCATAATTCTCGTTAAATCCCAATTGATTTTCAGAACCATAATCTTTCAGTTGCCAATAAGGCGGAGAAGTAATAATCAAATGAACTGATTCATTCTCAAGTTCTTGCATTTTACGGGAATCACCATTTATTATTAAATGATTTGTTTTCATTCTGACTTAAAAATTCCTATTCGTTTGTAACAAAATACCTAAACTTGACTCGAAAATCTTGTGTCTCTAACTATTACTTATACCGAATTGTTGCTTTGTGTAAAAGCCCCGCTATTATAATTAGTTCACACTAAACTTAAAACTTCCCTTTATAAAAGCAAAATCCCGCCAAGGCGGGACTTTGCTATAGTTTTATTTAGAGATTTAATTATCTCTTATCAATCGGAACATAGGGACGTTTTTGTTCACCAACATAAATTTGTCTCGGACGGTATATTCTTGCACCGGGAGCTTCTCTCATCTCTTTCCATTGTGCAATCCAGCCCGGCAAACGACCAAGTGCAAACATTACTGTGAACATATTCGTAGGTATTCCCATTGCACGGTATATAATTCCGCTGTAGAAATCTACGTTTGGATAAAGTTTCCTTTCAACAAAGAACTCATCTTTCAATGCTATTTCTTCAAGGTTCCTTGCGATATCAAGAAGCGGATCTTTAACACCGAGTTCTTTGAGAACTCTGTCCGCTGCGCCCTTGAGTATAGTAGCTCTCGGATCAAAGTTTTTATAAACCCTGTGTCCGAAACCCATCAGCTTGAATTTGGACTCTTTATCCTTTGCAAGACCGATGTACTTTTTATAATCGCCTCCATCTTCCAATATCTTTTCCAGCATTGTAATTACCTGCTGGTTAGCTCCGCCATGCAGTTTTCCCCAGAGAGCACTTATGCCAGCAGAGATTGAAGCAAATAAGTTCGCCTCACTGCTGCCAACCATTCTTACTGTAGAAGTACTGCAGTTTTGTTCATGATCTGCATGAAGAATAAGAAGAAGATCAAGTGCATCCATAACAGATTTGGGAACTTTATAAGGTTCCGAAGGAACAGCGAACATCATATTAAGAAGATCGGCAGTAAAGCCTAAATCATCATCCGGATAGATGTAAGGCTGTCCTATAGATTTTTTATACGAGAACGCCGCAATTGTTTTTAGCTTTGCGAGAAGACGTATTATGTTTAATTCTACATCTGCTTTATAGTCATGTTCCGGGTAATAAGCAGATAGAGAATTAACCATCGATGAAAGAATTCCCATTGGGTGGGCATTTGCAGAATAACCCTCAAAGAATTTTTTCATATCCTCATGAATAAGGCTGTGATGCGCTAATTTATCCTTAAAATCATCCAGTACTGATTTACTTGGCAAGTAGCCAAAAATCAAGAGATAGCATACTTCAACAAAGTTTGATTTTGCAGCAAGTTCTTCAATAGGATAACCGCGGTATCGAAGTATCCCTTTTTCCCCATCAATAAAGGTGATTGCGCTCTGGCAGGAGCCGGTGTTTGCATAGCCGCTGTCGAGAGTTATAGCTCCTGTAATATTTCTTAGTTTGCTAATATCAATACCGGTTTCACCTTCTGCTCCGGTAATTAGAGGAAGCTCATATTCCTTTCCTTTGAAAGTAAGTTTAGCTGTCTCGGCGAGCGTTGTTTTTGTAGTTTCCATATTACCTCCCCGTAATAATGGTTTGTTATTGGATTAATAATTTAAATTGTTAATAAGAAATTTTCCTCCCATCTTCTTTCTATTTATTCTAAAACTAACTTAATCAGAAAACCGGATAATATCAATAACCCATTTTTAATCCGGTATCAGGAATTCCATAACAGGCATTTTTACAGTTTACTTAAGCAATAAACACTTCTTGCTTATTTTCTGGTTTTTTGTTTTTAACTCATAAAAATAAATTCCCGAAGCAAGATTATCGGCATTCCATCTTACCTTGTACTCTCCTTTATTCTGAAATCCCTTAAAAAGTTTTTGAACTAATTCTCCCTTTTCATCATAAATATTGATTTCCACTTCTTGTTCATCTGGCAGGGAGTATATAAATGTGGTTGTGCTATTAAACGGATTTGGAAAATTCTGGCTTAAGGTAAAATTGTCTACAATTGGCGGATGTACTTCAGATATCCCGACTATTTTAGGCATCTTTATATTTATTGTTATAGTGCTGTCCGGCCAAATCTGAATTGAGGTATCAGCTGAGGTATACCCTTCTTTTTGAAACTGCAATCCTTTATGGATTGAGTAATCATAATAGCTAAAATACCCTGAGGAGTCTGTTTCAATATAAACAGGATGAGAACCCTGGAGCGGCACCTCTTCATAGCCGTAAATTATTTTTACTCCTTCTATAGGATTGTCTTGTTCGTCTTTTACATAACCGTCGATATATCCTTTTGCATTTAAAGTATCATTCTCGTATCCCATAGTTGGAGTATTATCAAAGTAGTAATAATAACTCTGCCCGTATCCATCCGAATAAACCCGCAGGCAAATTGATTGACCCATTTTAGGAGCGGGTGGAGAATAAATATTATTGTTACCAAAGGAAAACGTTTCCATTGAAAGACTATCCGGGGAGAAAAAAGTTAAAGTGTCGCCTGCTGGATCAATATTGAGCTGGCTTTGTAGGCTGTCTTGTGTAATAACTATGTAAGAAGAATCATTTAAATAAATTCCATCTTTGAAATAAGCAGTATCCGTTTTGCTTGTTAAAAACCATCCATCAAGAGACATATCAGAAGGACGCAATTCTATTTTATATCCTGTAGAATCAAACATGAATTCGTTTATGAAAAAAATTATTACAGGGTTAGGCATTATATAGCTTATAAAAGCTAAAATAATAATCAGAAACGAGGTATAAACTAGCTTTTTCATTTTTT
>CAZUOC010000309.1:0-3831 GCA_964622335.1 uncultured Ignavibacteriaceae bacterium | reverse complement strand
ACCCCGAATGTAAATCCATTTTATTCCCACGAAAAAAATTATATATCTTTAATCCCCGTATTCGCAGCAGAAGTTGATGAAAATTCTAAAGTTACTCTCTGTAAAGAACATACAGATTTTAAGTGGCTTAATCCTGAAAAAGCCAAAGAAATGCTTGCCTGGCCAGGACAAAGAAGTTCGGTGGATATAATTACGGAATATTTTTTGAAAGAAATGGTCTTTTGGAATTTTATCGAACTAAAAGTCTGATACAATAGATTATATTTTAAACCGTTAATTATTTATTTTAACAATCTCAATCATTCATTTTTAGAAAGAAAAAATTGGGCTTATTAGTTGTCGGTTCCGTAGGTCTGGATACAGTTGCAACTCCCTTTGATAAAGTAGAGGAAGCACTGGGAGGCTCAGCAACATACATTTCTCTTGCTTCAAGTTATTTTTGTGCGCCAATAGATCTTGTAGGCATTGTTGGAGATGATTTCCCAAAGCAGTATATAAGTCTTCTTGAAGGACATAATGTCAATCTTGATGGTCTTCAAATTATTGACGGAGGGAAAACATTCCGGTGGTCCGCCAAATATCACTACGATCTTAACGTAAGAGATACATTGCTTACCGAGCTTAATGTGTTTGAAAAATTTGATCCTGTAATACCACAGAAATTGAGAAAATCAAAATTCGTTTGTCTTGGCAATATCGATCCTATTTTACAGATGCGGGTTCTCGACCAGCTTTCTGATTCACCGTTTGTTGTTTGTGATACCATGAACTACTGGATCGAAGGTATGAAGGATGAACTGCTTAAGCTGCTAAAGAGAGTTAATGTTTTAATAATTAATGATTCTGAAGCAAGACTGCTTGCCCACGAACCGAACCTGATTAAATCAGCTAAAAAAATTAGAGAAATGGGTCCTGAGATTTTGATAATTAAAAAAGGAGAACACGGCGCTTTGCTTTTTACAGAAGATATAGTCTTTTCTGCACCTGCTTATCCTTTAGAAATGATTAACGACCCGACCGGTGCAGGTGATTCTTTTGCTGGTGGATTTGTTGGGTATTTACAAAGGACACAGGATATTAATCCTGAAAATCTTAAGTGTGCAGTAATTTATGGAAGCGCTATGGCTTCTTTTTGTGTTGAGAAGTTTAGCACAAAAGGTCTCGAAGAATTATCTTATTTAAGAATACAAGACAGGTTCAGGGAATTTATGAATCTTTCCAGGTTCGATGAACAAGAATAACTTGTCCGCAACTAATTATTTCTCAATCGATTTTACCAACGATAAACTCGTCTTTCTGGATCAAACAAAACTTCCACTTACCGAAATCTACATTGAGACAGATAGTTATGATAGAATTGCAGAAGCTATTGAAAGACTCGAAGTAAGAGGAGCTCCCCTCATAGGAATTTCTGCTGCTTATGCTTTAGCGCTTTCATTAAAAAATATTTCTTCAGATAAAATAGAAGAAGTTTTTAATTTGGCTGTTGAAAGAATAGCCAGAACACGTCCGACTGCAGTAAATCTTTTTTATGCAATTGAAGAAATGAAAAAGACATTTACAGAGAATGAAGATTCGAAAGATATTTATACCTCTCTACTTAACCGTGCAAAAGAAATACATAATGAAGATATTGAGAAGTGCAGGAAAATAGGTGAGAACGGACTTAAGATATTCAGGAAGAAATCAAAAATTCTTACTCATTGCAATACCGGTAAGCTTGCTACAGGCGGAGACGGAACAGCTTTCAATGTAATTAAAACTGGATTTGAAAACGGACTTGTGGAATTTGTTTATGCCGATGAAACTAGACCTCTCTTACAAGGATTAAGATTAACTTCTTTTGAGCTAGAAAAAAATTCTATTCCCTTTGCGGTACAAAGTGATTCTTCAGCAGCATCTTTAATGAAGGAAGGAAAAGTTGATTTTGTTGTAGTCGGCGCGGACAGGATTGCTCTCAATGGAGACTCAGCAAATAAAATTGGAACATACAATCTAGCAATCAATGCTAACTTCCATAACATCCCTTTTTACATTGCTGCCCCATCAACGACTATCGATAAAAAAATTACTACAGGTGATGAGATAAAAATCGAGTTCAGAAATAAGAATGAGTTAACATCTATCGGTGGACAAAAAGTAGCTCCTGAATCTTATTCTGTTTATTCTCCCGCTTTCGATGTTACGCCAGCTCATCTTATTACAGGAATTATTACCGAAAAAGGTGTTTATTTCTTCCCTTATAATTTTTTGAATGAGTGAAATAATAAAAACAGAAGCTGTTATTCTTAGTAAAATGAATTACGGGGATACAAGCAATATTCTATCTGTTTATACAAAAGACTATGGTAAACTTTCTGTAATCATTAAAGGCGCAAGAAGTCCAAAATCAAAATCTGCTTTTATTGCTGATCCTCCAAACCATGTTCAAATAGTAATCTATAAAAAGGATACAAGAGATTTACAAATTCTTTCCAGTATCGACATGATCTCATACTTTCCTAAGATGAAAGAAAATATTGACAAGCTAAAATATTCATTCGCAATTATTGAGCTTGTTAAAAAACTGACTCCTGAAAATGAAACCAACCTGAGATTATTCAACGGCTTATCGAGAATCTTATCTTTACTAGATTCATCGAATGAAAACCCTAAAATTTTATTTGGAAGATTCTTTTTATTTTTTCTAAAAGAAATTGGTTACGAGGTACAATTAGGAAAGTGTGTTTCCTGCGAAAGAACTGATTTAACAGGAGATAATTTAGGTTATAATTTTGAGTTGGGTATTATTTGTGGCAATTGTATTGATAAAAACAGGATGGACTTTAAACTTTCTCAGGAACTTTTTAACTACTTGTTGTGTCTAAATTACAATAAAAGTGCAGATATTTATAAAGAGTTTACGCTTGATAAAGCTAATATATTTATGGAGCGATATTTGAAGTTTCATGTTCCTGATTTTAACGGCATCCAGGCTTTTCAGACAATAAAGTAAAGGAAGACTATAGAGTTTGTGTTACCGGCAGTAAAATGTTGATTAGGTAAATAAATTTAAAGGAGGATAAATATGAAATCCAGAAAAGGATTATACGGTGCTTTTGCATTGTTAGTAATAGGTGTTTTATTCGGTGCTATTCTTGTCTCAGGTTTTGGGTTAGTCAGACCGAGCCTTGCAGACATTCATCTCGGTACTAGTGAACCACCAGTTAAACTTGATGCAGATGCAACATCATTTAGTAAAGCATTTATTGAAGTTGCCCAAAAAGTTACTCCGGCAATTGTACAAATATCTGTTGTTTCCGAAAGGGACAATCAGGATGATCAGAAACAGTTCTTCTTTTTCCCATTTAAGGATATGCCACAGGAAGAAAGAGGTTCCGGCAGCGGAGTTATTATTTCAGATGATGGATATATTGTAACAAATAATCACGTTGTTGAAAAAGCTACAAAGGTCGAAGTCAGTCTTTATGATAAAAGAACATTTAGCGCAAAGGTTGTTGGTACCGATCCGTTAACAGATCTTGCTGTAATAAAAATTGATGCTCACGATCTTCCAACCGCATATTTAGGCGATTCCGATGGATTGAAAGTTGGTCAATGGGTTATGGCGATCGGCAACCCGCTTGCTCTTACTTCTACAGTTACAGCTGGTATTGTAAGTGCAATAGGAAGAGGACAGCTTAATCTTATTAAAGATAGTTATGGTGTAGAAAACTTTATTCAGACTGATGCAGTTATAAACCCTGGTAACAGCGGAGGTGCACTTGTCGATCTTTCGGGTGCAGTTGTTGGTGTTAATTCTGCAATAGCAACAAGAGGAACAGGAACTTA
>CAZUOC010000308.1:0-3842 GCA_964622335.1 uncultured Ignavibacteriaceae bacterium | reverse complement strand
ATCCAGATTCCTGGTGCAGTACCTTTTGTATTCCTGATTACCTTTGCAATTTTAGGAACAAGTGCCTGGTCCTCATTTACCTTCGTCATTTCCCTTTTTCTTTTTTCAAAAAGAGTTTTTATATCGTCAAGAACATCATTATTCTTAACAAGTTCAGTATTAAAAAATTTAACAACACATTTCCTTGTAATATCATCGTGGGTAGGTCCTAAACCACCGGTCGAAATCAAAATATCATTTTCTGCCCAGCATCTTTTAAATTCATTTAAAATAGATGTTTCATCATCGCCAACAACAGAAGTAGTATTCGGATCGATATTTATATTAACAAGCTTCTCGCCAATAAAAGCTGCATTTGTATTCAAAGTCTGCCCGATTAAAATTTCATCACCGATAGTAATTATATGTGCATTCATTTTCTCTCGAAGATTGTCCTTAACTAATATTAAAAATAACTAAAATTAAATGAATAACAATCAAAGAATAAAAGCCAGAAACTACATCATCAATCATAATTCCCAAACCACCGGGTAGATATTCAAGATTTCTTGCAGGGTACGGTTTAACTATATCAAAAAAGCGCCAAACAAAAAAGACAACAACAGAAAGAATTACTGTTTTCGGAACAAACAATAACGCTATCCACTGTCCAACCATTTCGTCAACCGTACACTCAGCAGGATCTTTGCCATATTTTATATCAAATTTATTTCCAACATAAATACCATACGCTATCAATACAACAATTGCAAGGAACATAATAAATGGATTTTCAAAACCGGGAATCCAGTAGATAAGCAGTGCTACTAAACTGCCGAAAGTACCCGAAGCAAAAGGAATATAACCAGTATAAAAACCGGAACCTACTAATCTCTCAATAAAATTAATTTTTATTTCTGATGAGTTTTCCAATTAATACCCTGTTTTTGTAAAGATAATCAGCTCCTGAATGAAAAGTAATTATTGTAATAAGAAGCATTGTAAAGTAGACAAAATATTCGTTCATCAATATTGCAAACAATTTTTCATTACCGGTATAAATCTGTTCAGTATTAGAACCAACATAAACGGCAAGTAAATAGTAAAGAAATGTCATCTGTATAAATGTTTTCCATTTTGCATAGTAGCTCGTTGAGAAAGAAATATTTTTGTAATCAGCATAAGCACGCAAACCGGTTACAATAAAATCTCTGACTAAAATTATCAGTACCATCCATAACTTAAGTACCCCAAGGATTGCAAAACCAAGAAAAGCTGATGAAGTTAAAATCTTATCTGCCAATGGATCCCAGAATTTTCCCCAAGTTGTAATATAATTGAATTTTCTTGCCAGCCAGCCATCATACCAATCCGTTAAAGCAGCGATTACAAAAATGGCAAGCGAAATTTGTTTGAAAAACGGATCAGGTGATAGAAAGAAAAAAAGGAAAAAAGGAGTGAGAATAATGCGTAATATTGTTAGTTGATTCGGTAATATCATTTTTCTTCAGTTCTGTATTAGTCATCAGCAAGTTTTTTGAGAAAGGGGTATTCATAAATTCCCGTATTATGTCCATCCTTCCACGCAATTGATATTGCATAACTGCCAACCTGCTTTATGCCTGTAACTTTAAATTGGTTTTCCATAAACAGAGGAATATACGATTTACTCTGTTTTTCTCTTTCTGTTATACAAGTTGCACAGGGACAAAGTTTTCTTAGTTTCTCCAATCCTATAGAAGACTCTGACTTATCATCCCATCTTATTAATAAATGATTATTGTTGCCAACTTTTATCTGAACAGGCTGCATCAGTTTAATCTCTCACCAGTCAATTTGGAATAAATTTCCAGGTATTTCTCGCTTGTTTTATTAATAATATCTTCAGGAAGTTCGGGTGGTGGAGGTTGTTTGTTAAATTTAATTGATAAGAGATAATCTCTCACAAACTGCTTATCAAAGCTCTGCTGTGCTCTCCCCTTCTCATAACTTTCAACAGGCCAGAATCTTGATGAATCCGGAGTGAACAATTCGTCTACTATTATTAGATCATTTTCATAAATACCAAATTCCATTTTCGTATCTGCAATGATTATCCCCTTCTGCAAAGCATAATCTGAAACAGTTTTATAAATTTTTAAAGCCGTATCTTTTATTTTCAACATTGTTTCTTTATCGGCTATACGTTCTGCTTCTTCAAGCGAAATATTCTCATCATGAATACCAATCTCTGCTTTTGTAGAAGGAGTAAAAATAGGTTCAGTCAGCTTTTCAGATTCATACAATCCCGCCGGGAGTTTTATTCCCGAAATGCTTCCGGTTTGCTTATAATCATTCCATCCCGAGCCTGAAATATATCCTCTTACAATACTTTCGATGGGAATTACTTTTGCTTTCTTTACAAGCATAGATCTTCCTTCAAGATCATCTTTGTATTGTTGAAACTCCGATGGGAACTTATTCACATCTATTGTTACAAGATGATTGGGAACAATATCTTCAGTAAGATTAAACCAGAATTCGGAAATTTTTGTGAGAACTTTACCTTTATAGGGGATTCCTTGCGCCATAATTACATCAAAGGCTGAGAGTCTGTCGGTTGAAACAATTAAATAATATTCTCCGGCATCATAAATATCCCTCACTTTGCCTCTTTTTACTAACTTAAGTCCCGGGAAATTTGTTTCTAAGATTACTTTAGGTTGCATTTTTATCCTTAAAAATTGTGTTTAAATATAGTCAGAGGAGAGGCGTGATTCAAATAGCAACAAATAGCAAAGATGACATCTTTTCCTAAAGATGTCATCTTTCTCCAATCTTTTTATTCATCCTCGATCATCAAATTACCACTATAAATATTTATGTTAAACTCTTTATGATATTTGAAAAAACTTTCTTTTCCACCAAACCATTCAAATACTTCATTTTTGCAAAGTTTTGTTTCCGATTCGTTTTCAAACAATTTATAAGAAGTATATGGATATTCAGCTAAATTCTTAACAATAGAATGATGAACCGGGTTTGAATGAATGTAATAAACGGCAGCATAAAAATATTTTTCATCATCAATTAGTTTTCTCTTAAACTGCCTTTGGAAAAGATTTCCCCTTCTTTTCTGCTCCTTATTTATGGACATAGAATAGGAGATGAAAAATTTTCTGAACTGCTCGCTTACTATTTCCGGGTAATCGGTTTTAATTCTTACAAGTAAATGAAAATGATTTGGTAAAAGCGCAAAAGCGAAGGTATCTAAAAATTGCGAGATGTATTTGTCATATTGCAGCAGGAAGTAGCGGTAATTTCTTTTGTTGAAGAATATATTTTCTTTTCCGTTTCCCCTATTGTAAATGTGATAAAGCTGTCCTTTGTATAGTTGAGGATAATAGTCTGTTCTTTTCATCTTTATTATAGAGATGACATCTTTTCCTAAAGATTTCATCTCTTGTTCCTCTTGTTTCTTTTTTCGTTAAGTTATTTTAGCTAAGTATGAATCCACCCATTTATTTTTTTCTAATCCGCAGTGTCACTGAAATTTATTATTTTTTCTTTATAAAGATGACATCTTTGCCAAAGATGTCATCTTTTTGTTTTTTTAAAAAATTACTCACGAGGAATCCGGTCTTTATTTTCTTCCAGCCAGGTATCAAAATCTTTCAATTCAGGATTTAAAGAACGACAAATATCAATATTTCGTATTTCAAGATAATCCTTTTGAAAATCCCTGTGATGTTGAAACATATTTCCTACATCATCAGCACCGGGAAATCCAAAACTTCTAAAAGTATCCGCTGAAACTTCATTATAGACAACTTCTTTACCTAAAGCTTTACTAAGTTTATTAGCCATTTCGCTTATTGTCAGAT
>CAZUOC010000307.1:2273-3844 GCA_964622335.1 uncultured Ignavibacteriaceae bacterium | reverse complement strand
GAATTAATATCAAAAAAAGGATTTCCCTTTGTATAATATAGAAGCTCCTGCCTAACAGACATCCAGTTCTTTTGTGTACCGTAACCGCGCTGGTTCCTCATTGTAATAAAACTTCTCGAGTCAAATCCGCTATCTTTCATCATGATAAAAAAATCAGGTAGAGGTTGAAAGTGATTATTCTGATCTGCACCAAGCCAGATATAAAGTGAAGAATCGGGAAGAAGAAAACTATAACTATTCTCTATCCACTTTTTGCTCCATTCAATAAATTTTTCCAAATCTCTTTCATCAAAGGCAACAAAATTATACGGTGGATCCTGAATTGCCAAGGATGCTTTTTCATCCTCTAATAACTTTTTAATTGAACTTTTGTCTGAGGCATCAATACAAGCGATTTTATGTTTTCCTTCAGGATCATTCCACGTATGACCAGGTTTAAAGCTGCAATGCTTTAGAAGTAACTCCTGCAGTTTGGTATCGGTATCTATCCTTGGTAAAGGAAAGTTAACCATTTATGTTTCAATTTTTGCCCCACCTTGACTCGATGTCAAGTCGAGGCTGGTTGTAAAAGAAGGAAAGAGGATTCTCTCAATTTCAACTGTCTTGCCGGTGTCAAAATCAATTTTCAGGAACATTGCGCAAAGATGTACATCGTTCTGAGCAGTTTCATATTTTTGTGGTGTCTGGTAAATAAATCTATTAATTGCCGCTTGAGTTTTCATTCCAATAACTGATTCATAAGGTCCGCTCATTCCAACATCAGTTATGTAACCTGTTCCTTGTGGAAAAATTCTTTCATCTGATGTTTGAACATGTGTATGTGTTCCCAAAATTGCACTGACTTTACCATCCAGAAAATTTACTAATGCTAGCTTTTCAGCGGTAGCTTCCGCGTGGAAATCTATAATAATTATTTTGGTTTCATCTTTAAGTTTTGATAAGATCCATTCGGCAGTTCTGAATGGGCAATCAATTGTAGCCATAAAAGTTCTGCCCTGAAGATTAACAACTGATACTTTCCCTTTCTTAGTTTCAGCTACATAGTAACCATTGCCGTAAGTTCCCCTTGGATAATTTAACGGTCTTAAAACTCTTGCTTCTTCTTTAAGATAATCCTGCGATTGATGTTTATCCCAGGTATGATTTCCCCCGGTAATAACATGAACACCAAGATTAAAAAGAATTTTTCCTTCTTTACTTGTGCAGCCTTTACCATCAGAGGCATTTTCCCCATTGGCAATAACAAAATCAGCTTTATATTTTTGAATTAATCCCGGCAGCCAGGTTTGAACAAGATCCATTCCCGGTTTGCCAATAATATCGCCGACAAATAGTATATTTAAATTATTCATACTTGCTTCGATAATATATCTAAAAATGAAGAAAATAGGAAAAGTCTAAGACAATCAAAATGCCTTGTAAGATATTTGCAATTCTTTGAATGTATAATTTTTTAAGATTAGATTAATACTATGATTTCCAACGATCTTTTAAACATTCCTTTCGATGAAGCTGAATATTCCGTCCTTGATGTTGAAACCACCGGGTTAACTCCGCGCTATAATGGGATA
>CAZUOC010000307.1:0-2263 GCA_964622335.1 uncultured Ignavibacteriaceae bacterium | reverse complement strand
AGAATTAAAGGATTAAAGATTGTTGATAAATATAGCTCAATTATAAATCCCGGAAGACCAATTCCCTATTACATTTCTGAGTTCACAGGTATTACAGATGATGATACATACAATGCTCCACTATTCGAAGATATAGCAGAAGATATTTTAACATTTATTTCCGGCTCAGTTCTTACTGCACACAATCTATCTTTTGACCGCAGTTTTATCAATAAAGAATTCGTGATGATAGAACACGAGAAACCTGCCAACCCCCAGTTATGTACTTTGAAATTGGCTAAAAGAATTTATCCCGGATTAAAAAGTAAATCGCTTGGTAGTTTAAGCCGACATCTTAATGTAAAACTCTTAAATGCTCACCGGGCTTTACCGGATGCAGAGGCAACCGCTCGCGTATTAATCAAAATGTTAAAGGAGATTAAGAAAAAGAACGAGATAAAAACTTTAAGCGAATTATTAAGTCTGCAGGTTATTCCTTCTCAAAAAGAAAGCAAAATAAAAATAAACAAACATCTTAAAGAGGATGTGCTCTCTCTTCCCGAAGCGCCTGGTGTTTATTACTTCCTTAATTCAAAGGGAAAAGTAATTTACATTGGGAAAGCAAAATCTCTAAGTAGAAGAGTTCGTTCTTATTTCCTGCTAACTGCACCGAGAAAAGCAAAACGAATAATAAAACAAACAAAAAGAATTAAATATGAAATTACTAATTCAGAATTAACGGCATTATTATCTGAAGCAGAATTAATTAAACTGATAAATCCAAGACACAATTATCAACTAAAACATTATGGCAATAAATATTTCCTAAGGATAAATCGAACACAAACTTTCCCTGATATTGAGATTTCCAACAAATTTGATTTTGATGGAAACGATTATTTCGGATTGTTCATCACAAGAAAGAAAGCTGAGGTTGTTTATGAATTGATCAATAAAGCTTTTACTTTAAGAGAATGCAGCAAACTGGAGTTCCTTAAAAACAAAAGATGTTTTCTTGCCGAGATTGAAAGATGTCTCGTACCTTGCGAAATAAAAAATTTAGAGCTATACAACGAAGAGTTAAACAAAGTTTATGAATTTCTTTATGGAAAGAACCAGGATCTTCTGAACCGGCTTTTGAATAAAATGAAATTTTATTCTGAAAGACAAAAGTATGAAAAAGCTGGCGAGATAAAATTATTAATCGATCTTATACTTTCTCAAACACATAAAACATCTATCTTAAAAGAACCCGTTAATTCCGCAAATGTTCTTTTCCAGGTTTCGGAAAAATTCGGTACTGATTATGTCCTAATGATTGAAGGGAAAATCTATATAAAAGAATACAAAGTGAATAAAAAGAATAACTTTGAAATTGCGATGGACGATTACTATTCAGGCACACTTAATACAAAACTATTACCTACGGAAGAAGATCTTGAAAAGATGAAGATAATTCTGAATTGGATAATTAAGAACAGGAATAAAGTCTGGGCGTTTTATCTTAAAGATTATCAAAATAAAGAAGAGTTATTCAGCAAGTTAAGTAAATACAGAAGCTATGTTGATCATTATGATGAACCTGTTGTTGAAACAAGTGATGTTGATGATTTCAACCAAAATCTTTTCGCAGAAAGTCTGAGTTGAATCCTGCTGCAAAAAATAAGTTCCAAAAAATCTTATCAGATAATAAATCCGGCTCTTCTGAATTACTATTAAAACTTATCGCCTGGAGTAAAAGTTATAGCGATAATAAACAAACTTTGCTTGAAATGGTTACCTCCTCAAAAAGAAAATTAAAAAGTTTCTCTGCCATTCAGTCTTTTGTAAAAGAATTAAGAAATATAATCGATTCAAATGATGATTCACGAATTATTGATTTCCTAAATCAACAAACTCAAAAGATCAAAAACATGTATGCAAATCTATTTAAGAATTCTCTCCCCTATCTTAAAAACTCGAAAATGATTGTAACTCTTTCCAACAGTAAAACTGTAATGGAAATCCTGAAAAAATTAAGCAAACTTGAAAAAAATACTGTTATTATTGGAGAATCACGTCCTCAGCTTGAAGGGAGAATAATGGCAAAAGAGTTACTAAAACAAAAAATTAAAGTAGAAATTATTCCCGATGCACTTTTGCCAAATGCTGTTGAAAAGGCTGATGTTGTGATTATTGGGGCAGATATTGTTCTTGCAAACGGAGATATTGTAAATAAAATCGGAAGCCAAGGTTTGGCAATTGCATGTAAATATTTTAAGAAACCGTTTTATGTTCTGGCTAC
>CAZUOC010000306.1:0-3854 GCA_964622335.1 uncultured Ignavibacteriaceae bacterium | reverse complement strand
TATGACCGATCTTCCGTTTAAGTCAAGAAATAAATATACTGTCCCCAGAATTACAGAGTTCATTTGTTGACAAAATGCCTTTTGAAAAGTTCCTCCGCCCTTTTGAATCCTTCTTCACTCATCGCAACCGGGGGATTTTGGGGACGGCCGTAAATAATTAAATATCTGCCTGCCTGATTTGAGTTATTTGATTACTTACGGGCGTCCCTATTTACGCGAAATACCTCCCCTCTTTCAATGCCCTTGACCATGCCGTGGTGCAGGGCGCCGGCAGCATAACTTCGAGATCTCCTTGGCATCAGCTACATTTATCTCTCCCGCCCCTCTTCTTTTGATATCAGTCGATTTGCCCGGTCCATCTTCAAAATGTGGTTAGACTGGGATTCCAGCACTATTACCTTGTACTGCCTCCCAAATTTCCTAAGCTGTGAGCGACGAGCTCCTCTGCATATTCGAAATGCCCAAATCCAAGCCTCAAGAATCACAAGGTACATTAGAATGAGAAACGCAAAGAAAGAATCCGTTGAAAACATAGATACCATTGGTGCAAATGGAGCCCAAGACGTCGGTAGACCTGCCCAAGCTGCCAGCCAAATCACTGTAAGACCCACGAAGGAATAACCCCATCGCCAGAGCCGCCAACGCCCGCGCATAAATTCCCAGATTACATCTACTTCGAGAGCAGAGATTGGGTTCCCCCTTTTTAGGGCTATAGATCGAGAATTTGCAAATTGGGGCTCTAAGATTCGTCTTAAATAGAAGAACCAAGCACCCACATCGAGCACGAGGATAACGGCATAAACAAGTATAAAACTGGTCAAATTCGAGGCTGTACGCAAAAAGTAGAACAAACCCCCCAGAAGGACAATGAAAGCTATTGCAGCACCTCGGATCTCAGCGGAGGATCTTTCAAGTCGACGAATCACATCTTGCTGGGCGTTCATGTCAAGTATTGATCCGCCGATCCAAGTAAAGTAGTATAGAACAATAATAAGATCCGTAAAGAATTGGGTCCAGATTTGATCCGACATAGGGACAACAGGTGTTGCTCGGAGCTTGGTGATTGCCAACCAAGACCCAAGAATCAACCCCGCAGCAGTCAGCGCAAATCTGACCCATCGCACTTCAGCTCTCACACTAGCCGTTGATTCAAAATCCTCGTCATTCATCTTCGTTTGCGTCATACATTCATCGCCTTCTACCCGTCTAACGCCCGGCATGAGCGCGTTTGCGGGACGCTCCTAATTCTTTAATTCTAACCCCTTTCGAATGGTGAAGTTGGAAAAGTGAAGAGCGTCCCTCCTCACACATTTCTCAAATTGATGAGAATGTTAATTGCCGGCCCATGGTGGCAGCCAAAGGCCGTCCTTATTTGGCTTATAATCATCGATCCATTTGATCAAATCAGCTTTATCTCGCAAGTAAACACCTCGCAATTCAAGCTGGTCGGGACTAATCTTGCGGAGTTTCTTGAATCCTCCCGTGCTGACTATCATTACCGCATTGCACCCAAACACAGGTTGCTCTAAAATCATTGCACCATAGACAGTATTTATGATTTCAATCCCAATCTTGTTTTTCCGTCGCTTAACCTCGATAAATATCCGGAGTTTGAGCCCCGAGGGTTGAATAGTTTGGGTGGCAAAAATATCGGCGGATGTAAGTGTATTTCGACCCACCAACTCCACGTCATCTAAACCCTGCTGCGCCAGCAATTCTGCGACAAGCCATTCGGCGACCACCTCATTTATCTTTTCCAAATCTTCGTTGTTTTCTTTAAGATGTCTTATGAACTCGGGAGATATTTGTTTGACCTTCTCAATCACCTCGATCAATTCAACCGTTGGCTCTGGAGGCGTAGAAATCGGATGGATGCTGGCACCTAAGTCAGCAAAATCTGTCCCAGCTTGTCCGCGCAGGTCTCTCAATGCTTGAGTTTCAAGTTCTACTACTTCGTCTGGTGTAATTCCTAGTTGTTCAGCAATTACCTCGTGAGGAAAAGAGGCGGAGACTCCGATACCGAACCTCAGGCGTAGAATGAGTTCTTTCCGGGGTTCCAAAGTCGTTAACATCTTCGCGGTTTCCATTTCAATATCTTTATCCCTATCCTGCATATGTCTGCCTTTTCTTTCCCCGACTGAGGTATAATGGATAGGTGCCAACGTTGGAACTAACAGGCAAGCGGTGCCTGCTCAAATAAAATTATTTATTATAAATATGTTGTGAGCCTATGCCGATTGATTTGGCGAGATAATATCTTGTCCTGTTTAGTGAGTTGTTAGGGCAAAATGATCCGCCAAAATCCTTTATAGCCCCCTTCTACCCAATAGCCTTCTAAAGATTTACTGTTTGGCATTTGATGGAGAGTTGCCTTTCCCCCTTTTTCTGGACGTTCCAATTCAAAATGACCATGTCCTTCATCTTTCCCTTTATATACGGCTAAATCATCTTCGTCTTCATAGGAAACTGCAATTTCTCCGCCATTTATTCTGATTTCACACTTTTGGCCTTCATATGCTGAGGTTTCATCGTAAAACACGGTATCCATTTTAGCCTTTGTTCTAAGCATTATGAATCCCTCCTAATTGCTTCGCCCTATTCGTGAAAGAGCCCCTGTGATCGACTGGGGGTCGGCCCACGACA
The DNA here is from genome assembly GCA_964622335.1 of uncultured Ignavibacteriaceae bacterium. Classification (GTDB taxonomy): domain Bacteria; phylum Bacteroidota; class Ignavibacteria; order Ignavibacteriales; family Ignavibacteriaceae; genus RBG-16-34-14. Next base: position 1,211 of record CAZUOC010000306.1, on the reverse strand, counting down.
AGGTATTGATTAATTCAGTATCTATGTCTCAACAATATCTGTTTTTAGCGCGTACATTGTCCTTTTCTGCCCTGGAAAGGGGCATATAGAGGGCAGCTTCCTCTTGGAGATGATTCTCCTCGGCACTTTTGACGACATCTCTCTTTTTGTGGCATCAATGCGTGACCTGCCCCGTTAAACACAAAGTCTGTTTAACTGGGGTGTGCCAAATGTAGCCCGGAATAAAATGTCGCTTTGCTCTCGCCAGAATGATCGGAGAAAAATGGCCTTCTTGCCCCTGAAAACCTCGATATAGCCCTGTTTTAATGGTCAAAACCAATAATTTTATTCTTTTGGTATCATCCAGTTGCTGTGGCCCGACTCTCAGCCACTCTCCTTTTTATTTCAATTTGAATTGATACCAACCAAATTCTAAAAGAGCGTCCCGCTTCCCATGTCTCGCAGTTAATGCTAATCCCATTTTACTTCGCCTTTTTCATCCTTAGGGAAGTTTGGATCCACTTGCTCGTAAATTACCTTAAAATCTGGATAAGTCTCAACCCTAGTTGCACTTACCCAATGACCGTCTACTAGCATCAACCGTAATGTTTGAGTACTGAACCCGTTGCTAGCAGCAAAAAATATATCCCATTTAATATTATTTTTTCCACTCAAATCGAGTTTTCTGTATACCTTATTAAAACCAGGGTATAAAGTACCTATATTGAGTATCTTTTGTGTTCGCATAAAACCTTCTAATGATGCACCAGAAGTGACTGTTCTTCGACTGTTTTTATCATCAATTCTCGCTTGAATCCCATGGATTGCATATTTTCCCTTATGCGTAAGGATAAGATATCCAGCACTATTGTCGCTACTAAAGGATCCTATTGAAAAGTAACAGAAACTGTCTCCTCCTGTAATGGAAGAGAGGATAAACTTGTTTAATTCTTCAATTTTATTATCTTTATCGCTCAGCTCCTTCCTCAAATGTTCAATTTCCCGGGTCTCCCGAGAGGGAACATATATTCTATAGACATTTTCAAATAATAGCCCAAGCAAGGCTCCGATAATAATGCTTACAATCGCCGCAACTGCGTTAAACCCCCAAGATTGATGTACCATACAGTAACGAGAACCAGGCAGAGCCTTTTTTTTGCAGCGATCATTAGTACTTAAAGCATATGCTTGACATGGTTTCATTTTTGTATCCAACTAATATAAATAGTCAG
>CAZUOC010000305.1:0-3860 GCA_964622335.1 uncultured Ignavibacteriaceae bacterium | reverse complement strand
GTTGCTCCAAAATATTTAGTAAAAGGTAAAGGTTCGCATGTTTGGGACGTTGATGGAAATGAATACATAGATTTCAACATGGGTATCGGTCCGTTGTCATTAGGTTATTCCTATGATAAAGTTGATAACGCAATTAAAAAACAACTCGAGGACGGAATTACTTTTTCTTTAATGCATCCGCTCGAAGTTGAAGTTGCAGGACTAATAAATGAAGTAGTCCCTAATGCGGAATCAATAAGATATAGTAAAACCGGAGCTGATATTACTACTGCGGCAGTAAGAATAGCACGCGCATTTACAGGCAGAGAAAAAGTTCTTTGCTGCGGTTATCATGGCTGGCACGACTGGTACATTTCAGTAACAGATCGAAATAAAGGAATACCAGAGACAATAAAAGATTTAACTTATACTTTTAACTACAATGATATCCAATCTGTTATTGATTCTATTGATTCTGAAACTGCCTGCGTAATCCTTGAACCTTTTGTTTTTCAAGCACCAAAAGATAACTTCTTACAAAAGTTAAGAGATGTTTGCACAGAAAATGGAACTCTCTTAATATTTGATGAAATGTGGACAGGTTTCAGAATCGCATTAGGCGGTGCACAAGAATATTTTGGTATCAATGCTGATCTTGCTTGTTTCTCAAAAGCCGTTGCTAACGGAATGCCTATCGCAATCCTTACAGGTCGAAAAGATGTGATGCAGCTTTTTGAAAAAGAAGTTTTCTTCTTTACAACTTTTGGTGGTGAAACTCTTTCCCTTGCTGCTGCAAAAGCTACAATAGAAGAAATAAGAGATAAAAATGTTCCAGCATATCTTGCAAAACAAGGTAAGAAATTAAAAGAGGGTTATAATAAAATTGCTAATGAACTCGGAATAGATTATTCAAAGTGTACAGGTTATGATTGCAGATCGATTGTTACTTTTGATGCTGCAAAGTCAGGGCAAAATTCGCTTGAGATGAAATCACTTGTTCAGCAGGAAATGATAAAAAGAGGAGTTCTCTGGGGCGGATTTCACAATATGAGTTTCTCACATTCAGATGAAGATGTTGAATATACTTTAAAGGCTTATCGTGAAGTTTTACCTATTCTAAAAGAAGCTGTTGATAAACAGGATGTTCATGGATTCTTAAAGGGCGATCCTGTTGAACCTGTATTCAGAAAGACGAGCAACTTTAATACAAAACCGAAACAAAAATCCGTAGAAGTACATTGATATTATTAAAACTAAATAGTCCCGACATTTATGTTGGGGTCACATTTAATAACAGAAATTTGGTTTTAACCAAAATATTTTTTAACTGTTTGGCTAAAGCCGATTTGGTAGATTTTTTTCCCCACGACCTAAAGGTCGTGGCTATTTCTTTCCCTATTGAGAAAATATTCAATGAGTATAGATTTGTTTTCTCTTGAAGATAAAGTTGCTGTTGTAACCGGTGCTCTTGGCTTGTTAGGAAAAAATCATTGCTATGCTCTTTCTGAAGCCGGAGCAAATGTCATCGTCGTTGATTTAAAAGAAAATAATTGTAAAATATTTGCAGAGTCTCTGACAACAGAAAGTACCGGTGTTGGCTGTGACATTGTTGAAATTGAATCAGTAAAAAGTCTTAAGGAAACAATATTAAAAGATTTTGGAAAGATCGATATACTCGTGAATAACGCTGCAATAAATGATATGTTTGAAAATCCTACAGCTGCAGCAGAACAATCAAAATTTGAAAATTATCCTTTGGACCTTTGGCAAAAATCACTCGATGTTAATCTAACGGGAACATTTCTTTGCTCTCAGATTTTGGGGTCGGAAATGGCAAAAGCCGGCAGTGGAAGCATCATAAACATTGCTTCAACTTATGGTATTGTCGCGCCGAATCAATCGATTTATAAAAAAGAAAACGGTGAACAGAGTTTCTATAAATCTGCAGCTTATTCTGTTACAAAAGGAGCAATAATTTCTTTTACAAGGTTTCTTGCAGCCTATTGGGGAGATAAAGGAGTTAGGGTTAACACACTTTCTCCCGGAGGTATTGAGAATAACCAGGAAGAATATTTCTTAAAGAATTATTCACAGGCAACTCCATTAGGAAGAATGGCTAAGCAGACAGATTATAAAGGAGCAATTGTTTTTTTAGCAAGTGACGCATCGAGTTATATGACAGGCGCAAACTTGGTTGTAGATGGAGGCTTGACCGCATGGTAACTTCTGATAAGCTTAGAAAAAAAAACATACATCTTGTAAAAAAAGCAAGAAAAATAAAGCTTGTTCTTACAGATAATGATGGTGTTTTGACAGATACAGGAGTTTATTATTCCGATACTGGAGAAATGTTGAAGCGTTTTTCTATTCGCGACGGAATGGGAGTAGAAAGGCTAAAGAAAATTCTTAAAATTGAAACCGGTATTATTACCGGAGAGTTATCAGGTTCTGTAAAAAAAAGAGCAGAGAAATTAGAAATAAAAGAATTACATCTTGGAGTAAAAGATAAACCGGATGTACTGAAAAAAATATTAAAAGCAAATAATCTAAAACCAGAAAACATCGCTTTTATTGGAGATGATGTTAACGATATCGAATTAATAAAATTAGCCGGGTTAACTGCTTCTCCTGCTGATGCAATGCCGGACATAAAAAAAATTGTTGATTATGTCTGTGATGAAAAAGGCGGGAACGGCGCTTTCAGAGAATTTGCAGAGCTAATAATTGTTCTTAATAAGAACAAAAAATAATTAACTCAGATTTTAATAAACTATTGAGGGTCACAATGAATAATGAAAGAAAAATCAAAGTGGGAAATCGGCATATTGGTGATAATGAACCGGTTTTTGTAATAGCCGAAATAGGAATTAATCACAATGGGTCCATTGATGTGGCAAAAAAGATGATTGATGGAGCTATTTATTCAGGATGTGATGCAGTAAAATTTCAAAAAAGAACTCCCGAAGTTTGTGTTCCAAAAGATCAATGGAAAATAGAACGCGACACTCCATGGGGCAGAATGACTTACATAGATTATCGTCAAAAAATGGAATTCAACAAAGAGGAGTTTGGCAAATTAGTAAAGTTTTGTAATGAAAAAGAAATAATCTGGTTTGCCTCCTGCTGGGATGAAGAATCTGTAGATTTTATTGAAGAATTTGATCCTGTTATGTATAAAACAGCATCGGCTTCTCTCACCGATGATAATCTTCTGCTCAAGCATAAATCACTTAATAAACCTTTGATGATGTCAACAGGTATGTCAACAATGGAACAAATTGAATCATCCGTAAGCTTGGTTGGAACTGATGATCTTATGATAGCCCATTCCACTTCAGCTTATCCTTGTAAACCCGAAGAACTCAACTTAAGAATGATTTCAACATTAAAAGAAAAATATCCTTTAACTCCAATTGGTTATTCCGGACACGAAGTGGGACTTGCCCCGACATGGGCAGCTGTTTCTCTCGGAGCTTCTTTTGTAGAAAGACATATTACTCTTGATCGCGCTATGTGGGGAACTGACCAGGCTGCTTCTGTAGAAATAATAGGTATGGCCAGACTTATTTCGAATATCCGTGATATTGAAAAAGCTTTGGGAGACGGAATCAAAAAAGTTTATGCCAGTGAACAAAAAAATCTTCAGAAGTTAAGACGAGTAAAATCAACTCTTGATGAAATGCAAACTGTTTGATTATTTTTAATACTATGATGTCCGATATTTTTCAACCGCTCATAAATTTTGTAGAAAATTATTTTAACAGCCTCAGTTATGCTGAAGGGATTTCAATGATCCTGATCATTTCGGCTGCTGTTCTTTTTGTAGCACTTGAAAGAATTTTTCCTTACAATAAAGGCCAGGGTGTTTTGCGCGAAGGGTT
>CAZUOC010000304.1:0-3871 GCA_964622335.1 uncultured Ignavibacteriaceae bacterium | reverse complement strand
TAATTTAACCCCTTATTTCGCTTATGTTTTTACTCTTTGCGTAACTTCAGTTAATAATTACAACTATATTGGTGTTGTATGGCAGCAACCTTATAGTACCAAATATAAAATAATGGGTATGATGTTTAGTCAATATTCGGGTTCATCTACTATCCCATCCTACGCAACTGCAGTTACAACATTACACACCGAGCCTTCGGATGCGTACAGTGTAAATGCAAATCCTAATCTTGTATTACCCGATGGAGGTTTTCCTCCCTATTTTGTAACTTTTGAAAGAAAGAGTTCAAGCGGAAGCTGGGCTCCGGGAATAAATATGATTGTAGGTCAGATAGCAGATGTCAGTCAATCCTGGTGTGGTCCATTTAGTACTCCTCAGACAAGCGGAGCAAAAATTATTGGAACAACTGCCAGTACAGTAAATACACAAATGTCGGCAGATCCTGGTTCTTCTTCTGAAATAGGAGTAAATTTTATACGTCAGGAAGGATCGCCGGGGAAAATCTATAGTCATTATTTATATTTTTACAAATCCGGCAGCTATTGGGAATATGGTCAAATTGATGATGGAATGATATCTTATAATGCTCCTGTAAATTCCGGCCCTTCAATTGTATCACTTCCAAACGGTGATTATTCATCTTGCTGGATTGAATATTATGATATGGTATTTCGTAAGTACGGTTCGAGCCTCTATTATTATGGCGATTATGTACAATCCTGTTCAATTAACAGGGGAGTTGGTAGCAGCTATAGCGGTTTCGCAGCCTGGAGTCAAAATCTCCCAAGCTGGTCAAATAAATCTATTCGTTTTGATAATGGCTTACCGGTAGGCAGCAGTATAAGCACTTTAAGTACATCCGGTAAATATATCCAGGTAGGAAATGGTGCGAATACAGGCGCCTCTAATATGTATGTTTCATCATTTTATCCATTTACCTTTCCATACTCATTCATAACTTCAGGAACACTTGGTCCATTGAGCAAAGAAAATCCTGAAATGGTAACAGGCAGGGGATTTGTAATTGATAATGGAGATGCAACATTCAGTTATAGATTTAGAGATTTAAATATAGATGGGGAGAATATTGGATTTGTAGAAGCACCTGATGAACTGGATTATGGAAAAATAGAAACGCTGAATAGCGCTTTGATCACCGAGCCTTTCAAAGTAAATGAAAACTCAAAAATAATCTTTTCGGAAAAATCCGGATTTGTAGATATTCTGGCAGCAGTAAACAAACTTGGGAAAGATGGTTTTATTAATTTTAGGCTTGAGATAATTGACGAGGCAACAGGTAAAGTAATAACGCCAATAAAAAATGAAAATCTTAGTTCTTCCAATACTTACTCTGACAGAACAAATGCATATTTATTAAATGCAAATGGACTTGCAGGCAAAACTGTTAGAATAAAAATTTCACTGGAAACTAACTTAATTGGGGAAACTTCCCCACAGTTAGTTGCAGGTGATTCTACAAATATTCCTGATAATCTCAGAGAGCGACTTAATAAGAAGATTTCCAATCTCTCTCTAACCAAAAGCTTTAAAGAAGAGAATGAAACAATTAATAAAGCTTCTTTTAACAATCTAGAGATGATAAATCTGGATATACCTACGACTTATGCTATTGAGCAAAATTATCCGAATCCTTTCAACCCTTCAACAATAATAAATTACCAAATCCCAAAAGACGGATTAGTTACTTTGAAGGTATTTGATATACTCGGCAAAGAGATTAAAACATTGGTAAATGAACAAAAGGCAATTGGAAGATATGATGTAAAGTTTGACGCATCAGATCTGGCGAGTGGAGTTTATGTTTACCAGATAAGAGTAAATGATTTTATATCTTCAAAGAAAATGCTTTTGTTAAAATAAGCACTGTCCACATAGGGACAGGTTAATAAACCTGTCCCAACATTTAATTTAAATATTCTGATTAGCTTATGGAGCTATTTCCCTGTTATCAGTTAATCTTACAGCATCAATTTTTATGTGGGTTGCGCGCAGAATTAAAATAGAAAAACCATCTATATTAACATTTTCTCCCTGAGCAGGAATTCTTCCCAATTGTGTTGTAATGTAACCCGCTATTGTTTCATAATCCCCTGTTGGAATGTTGAGACCAAGTTTCTCATTGATAAAATCTATTTCAGCTTTGCCACTTATAAGGTAAGTATTATCAGATATTTTTCTGCCCATATCTTCTTCAACATCGTATTCATCTTTTATTTCACCAAACATCTCTTCAAAAATATCTTCCATAGTCACAATTCCGGCAGTGCCTCCGAACTCATCAATTACAACGGCAATAGTTACCTGCTTGTTAAGAAATTCATTCAACATCTCAAGACTTTTTTTGGTTTCCGGCACAAACACAGCCTCTCTTAAAATACTCTTTATATCTTCCGGCGATTTGAAAAGATCGTTTGCATAAATAATACCTTTTATGTTATCAAGATTATCATCATAAACAGGAAGCTTTGAATAACCCGAATCGATGAATAAAGCAAAGGCTTCATCGATCGTACTGTTTATCTCAACACCGATAATTTCTGTTCTCGGACGCATCGCTTCATACACGCGTTGTTCACCAAGAGTCAGCACTTTGCTTATTATATCGCTTTCTTTTTTGTTTACCATGCCTGCTTTATGACTTTCCTGCACAAGGATTTCAAGATCTTCTTTGCTGAAAAGAAATTTTACATTTTCAGCTCTCACACTTGACGATTGTGTAAACAAACCAGAGATTGAAGAAGTTACTTTTACAAATGGATATAATAATAAAGTAACGACTCTTAATGGAATGGCTGAAAGTAAAACAATTCTATCCGGTAATTCTCTTGCTAAGTATTTGGGAATCAACTCCGCAAATAATAGCAAAATTGAAGAAGAAATAAGGAGAATGCTTAATTCGTTTAAGGAAAATACGTAGGCTAAAAAAACCGTGCTTATCGATGCAAAAGCAATATTAACTACATTATTTCCGATAAGAATAGTAGAAAAAAAAGTCTGCGGATTTTTTACAAAGTAATGTGCGCTTTGTGCAGGAATGTTTTTCTTACGCGCTTTTATTTCAATTTTAATTTTGTTTGATACAACAAAAGCTATTTCTGTTCCCGAAAAGAAGGCGCTGATTAAAACTAAAATAATTAGAACAATAACTTCGAAACTCATTTATAATTCATCTTTACAAAAAATGGTAAATAATTAGTACCGATGTTATCACATAAAGAAAAACGGTAACAATCATAGGAATATCTTTAATCATGATCTGAGTCGTATTTTCTCCTTCATCATTCATATAAACAAGATACATATATCTGAAGATTCCAAATACCACAAACGGAGTTGTATAAATTAATCTTTCATCTCCAAATATTTTAATGGTTCTTTGTGAAACGGTATATAAAGCATAACAAATAACTACTGCCGAAGCCGCCACTGTAGAAATTTGTCCGGTAAGATAAGTTGAATATTCGCTTAAAACCTTTCTTGTAGCAGTATTCTGATCCCTAATTAATAATCTTAGTTCAGAGTGGCGCTTCATCGCTGCAAGGAAAAGTGAAATAAACATAGTAGTTAATATAAGCCAGTAAGATATTTCCACATTAATAATATAGGCTCCACTCATTACTCTTATCATAAAACCTGCCGCGATTGAAAAGATATCGAGAATAACAATGTGCTTAAACGATATTGTATAGAAAACGTTTAGAAGGAAATATGTAAAAAGGAGAATGCCGAATTTAAAATTAAAAAAAGGAAGTGAGATCATTACTGGTACTGCAAGTACGGCAATTATTATATAAGCACTTTTTATAGAAATTCTTCCGGCAGCAAGAGGTCTGTTTTTCTTCACAGGAT
>CAZUOC010000303.1:0-3885 GCA_964622335.1 uncultured Ignavibacteriaceae bacterium | reverse complement strand
ACGCTTGTTATTGAAAAGGATAAATCTTTTTATCCAGCTAATGTAGGTCTTCTCCGTCCTTATGCTATAATGCCTTGTTCTTAATTCCGTACGTACTATGTCGAGAAGTTTTGGCATTCGCCCCAATCCCACGATATTTTAATGCAAATTATATTTTTATCTTTAAATAAGCAAAAAGGATGGAAAACGGAAAATGGAAGATGGAAAATGGAAGATGGAAAAGGTAAATCGCATAGTGCAAAGCGCAAGGAGCATAGCATTCTCATAATCCCATCACTCATTATCCCATTATCTTCCATTTCCCATCATCTCATCACTCAACATCCCATAAACTCTTCATCTCATTATCACACAAATAGAAGTGATGTTAGAAATTTTAATAGTATTTTTTAATTTAGACTATCAGAATTATGGAAAATCAAACTACCAACATTTCAAGTGACAAAATTAAGATTCCACCGAAAGGTTTAGCTGCTTTAGCATTCGTTGGTCCCTCATTTATTTGGTGTGCTGAATATATTGGTTCCGGTGAAATTATTCTTGCACCACGCACAGGAGCAATATTAGGTTATACTATAATTTGGGCGGTAGTTGTCGGAATCTTTCTTAAATACTGGATAGGAATGTGCGGAGCCCGCTACACAGTTTGTACCGGTGAAGCAATGATCGATATGTTCGACCGTGTTCGGGGACCAAAACACTGGGTAGTGTGGTTAGTTTTAATTGCTCAACTTATAGCTGCAACAATTTCAATTGGTTCTATTGCTTCTGCTGGAGGAATTTTCATCAATAATTTTTTTCCGGCTGTTTCTCCTTATGCAGGCGGATGGTTCGTTACTATTTTCAGCTTAATTGTTGTTTGGTCCGGTATATTTGATATTTTAAAAATTGTGATGAGCATCTTCGTGCTAATTATTGTTGCTGGTGTTCTGTATGTGGCTGTTACAATATTTCCCGGCTTTTCGGAATTGCTAAAAAGTCTTGTGCTAAGTGTTCCCGAAGTTCCCAACTGGGCAATATCAAAAGCAGGAGTAAGTTCAAATCCATGGAGGGAAATATTACCTTTGTTGGGATGGGGAGCAGGCGGCTTTGCAAGCCAGGTGTGGTACAGTTACTGGGTATTAGGGGCAGGTTATGGTGCTGCAAAACATGGTGCGTACGGAAAACCAGCCAATCTTAATTTACTTAGCAAGTTAACAAAGAATAGCGCACAGAAAATAAAAGGCTGGTGCCGCGTTGTTTATTTTGATGCAACAATTGCTATGCTTATAGGTGTTGTTGTTACTGTTGGTTTTTTTACTGCAGGAGCCGGAATACTAAGACCGCTGGAATTAGCTCCGCAGGGAGAGGATGTTGCGGAAACTATTGCTAAAATATTTTCTTCAAAATGGGGAGAGTTTGGTGGTTTTGTTTTTATGCTCTCAGCAACAGTTGCATTAATTAGTACACAGATAGGTCAACTAGCCGGCTGGCCGCGATTGCTGGCAGATTCATTTAGAATTTGTTTCCCTCAATTCGGTAAAAGATTTTCATGGAAGACACAGTTTCATGCATTTCTTATCTTCTTCCTCATCACTAGTATGATCATTGTTTTTACTTTTGGACTTAACTCGGTACTTATTATTCAAATAAGTGCTGTGCTCGATGGTCTTTTATTAACTCCATTGCAGGCAATACTTGTTGCCGTAGGTCTTTATTTTATTATGCCGAAATTATACAGCAGGGAAGTATGGGAAATCTTGAAGCCACATTGGATATTTGCCGCAGGTTTAATTATCGCTTTCTTAGTGTTCGGTTATTTTTGTATTTTTCAAATACCATTTATTATATAAAAATTATCTCAGTGTGTTTAACGCGTCGGCTATTTTACTTTTTAGATTAAAAATTATTTTGTACAGGAGGAATAATGTCAAAGAAATTAATTCTGATTTCCCTGCCAATTTGCCTTATTATTTTTTTAATATTTAGCGGAAGTGCAAAAGAAAAATTGAAGGGAGAAAAAGAACAGTTCCAACCGCTTTCTTTTGAACAAGCTGAGAAGATGGCTGATTCAGTAGTATCATTAATGACCCTTGAAGAAAAAACTGCATATATCGGAGGCTACAAAAATTTTTTAATCATGCCAATTCCAAGATTAAACCTCGGCGAAGTTTATATGTCTGATGCCACACAAGGTGTTCACATAAGAAAAGACTTTAGGAATGTTGATCTATCAAAATATCAACCGGAAAAATCAACAGCTTTTCCATGCCCTATTTTATTAGCATCAACGTGGAATCCCGATCTCGCTTATAAATATGCCGAATCAGTTGGTGAGGAATGCCGTGCTGGTGGAATAGGAATTTTACTCGGTCCGGGTATGAATAACTACCGGATATCTCAGTGTGGAAGGAACTTTGAATATTTTGGCGAAGATCCTTTTCTGGCAGCAAGAATAATTGAAAATTATGTTAAAGGAGTTCAAAGTACAGGAACTGTTGCAACTTTAAAACATTTTGTTGCAAACAACACTGACTTCTACAGAAGAAAAAGTAATTCAATTGTTGATGAAAGAACTTTACACGAAATAAACCTGCCTGCATTTAAAGCGGGAATAGATGCAGGGGCAACAGCAGTGATGACTTCTTATAATCAACTCAATGGTGAGTGGTGTGGACAAAGTGATTATGTTATTAATAATATTTTAAGAAAGCAGCTCGGTTATAAATGGTTAGTAATGACAGATTGGACGTCTGTTTATGATGCTGAAAAAATTGTTAAATCAGGACAGGATCTTGAAATGCCTTCCTCTGAAGCACTTGCGAATGTTGATTCGCTTTTGAAAGTCGGCAAAGTTAAAGAAGCAGATATCGACAAAATGGTGAAAGGTATTTTAAAAACTTATTTTGCTATGAAACTTAACGGTCGGGAGAAAGAGTCGTCATATTATGAAAGATTCGGAGAACACGAACAAGTTGCTCTGCAAACCGCAAGAGAAGGAATTGTATTATTAAAAAATGAAGGTAACATTCTTCCCATAAAAGATAATATTAAGAACATTTTAATAACCGGCGATTATGTTAAAAAACTTGCAAGTGGCGGCGGCTCAGCAGCAGTTGAAGGTTATGATGTAAGGTTAATGCTTGATGAGTTATCAAAAGTATTTGGTGACAGGATTCATTATGTTGAGAATCCTACAGTTGATGAAATTAAATCTGCAGATATTGTTTTATGCAATATTGGTACCGAAGATAGTGAAGGATGGGACAGACCATTTGAACTACCGGAAAGCCAGGAACAAAAAGTAACAAAGTGTGTAGATAATAATCCTAATACTGTTGTTATTGTAAATTCGGGCAGTGGAATTAAAATGACAGACTGGAATGGCAAAGTCAAAGCAATTATTTATGCATGGTATGTTGGTCAGGCAGGCAACACAGCTTTGGCAGAAATAATTTCAGGTAAGACAAATCCATCCGGTAAATTACCTATTTCAATTGAAAAAGATTTTAAAGATTCTCCGGGTTATGGATATCTCCCTGAAGGAGAAAAACTTTATAGTGGCTGGAGTGGCGGTGCAGAAAAATCGCAAAAAGTTTATGATATTCATTACAAAGAAGGCGTATTTGTAGGCTACCGCTGGTATGAAAGTAAAAATATAGAGCCGTTATTTCCTTTCGGTTATGGATTATCTTACACTACTTTTGAATACAGTGATCTCAAAATTTCAAAAGAAAAATTCAATGATAATGATATTCTTACAGTAAGCTTTACTGTTAAAAATACCGGTAATGTAGAAGGGCAGGAAGTTGCCGAACTTTATATTCACGATGTTAAATCTTCTGTTCCTCGTCCTGTTAAAGAGTTAAAGGGATTTCAAAAAGTTGATTTGAAACCTGGAGAAAG
>CAZUOC010000302.1:0-3904 GCA_964622335.1 uncultured Ignavibacteriaceae bacterium | reverse complement strand
ATTTTGTAAAAGCCATTTTTTATTTTTCCTTAATCGTTCATCGTAAATATACGATAGATATTTTACATTTTCAAGTATAAAAATCGAAACCTAAATTTTAAGCTGTTCGCCTACCACCAATAGTTGTTAGAAACAAATGTTGAGTTTTACATCATCCTTAGAAATAACCATTCATCACTAAAAGAAGCTTTAATGTGGCATGGGTCGACAAAGATGGTAAGCATTTCTCATATTCAGTTGTTTCTACTTACAAGTTAACTGATTCGGAATATACCGAAACAATTATCTTCTCTATTATGAATGATGAGATCAGCGGAAAGGGACTTACATATACAATGTCAGAATAATCGGCTACAGTAACTATAAAAATAAATGATGGTAAAATTGAAATTAAGATGCCTTTTGATCCTGTAACAATGGTATTTGATGGTAACAGGTTAATCGTTACTTCAGAAGGTAATTTTACAGATTACTGGGAAAAAACTGAATAATATAAATTACGAAATAAAAAAAATGTTGGGTGTTTGAGTTCTTCAAGCATTCCATTTTTTCAGAAGGTGAAATCAGCCTAACAAAATCTTTATAATTTATTTTAGCAGGATCAACTTTTTAACAGAATTATAATTTTTACTGCTTGTTTTGGATTGTGCATTTATTTGTAAAAAATAAATGCCGCTCGAAAAAGTATCTCCATCCCATTTGAAAGAATAAACACCAGGCGAAAAATCACCTTCTGTAATTTCCTCAATTTGCTTGCCGAGGACATTGTAAACAACTAATTTTATCGAACTTTCTTCCGGAATTTGAAATTTAATATTTGTGGATGAATTAAATGGATTAGGATAATTCTGCAAAAGCAAAAACTCATCAGGAATCGAATTCAAATTATTTTGCTTTACATCCGTTACGATTGAATTTACAGAACCCGGCGTGCCATGTCCAATTGAAGCCGCCCAATTTATTCCAAGTGCATTATCAAAAGAAGGATCTTTAAGTTCCAATGAAGAACCGCCGCCATCCGCCTCAACCGGCCATGGTGCTTTATCATCATAAGTAAGTGAATCAACAAGTTTTCCGAAATTGTTGTAAAGAAAAAGTACCTCTCCCCCTCCGCTAAGTCCTGAGTTCAAATTCCCGACTACATTAGAAACACCAGGATATTTAGCCTGGAATAGTGAAAGATCACGGCAAAGCACAATAAATGAATGGGACTGTATAGTTGTTCCGGTATCTATTGCAAAAGATGGTGTCCTGTTCTCATCCATAAAAACCCAGCCTGAAAGATCGACTGCTACATTTGTATTATTGTAAAGTTCGATCCAGTCTTCGGAATCGAAATCATTCGATGAATTATAATTAATTTCATTTATTACAATAGTTGGCGCTGAATCTCCAGCATACATAAACGCACCGATATCAGCACGCGTTCCGTCATTATCATTTGGAGTTTGCGGATCGCCATTATCTATACAAGGAGACCCGGTCTGAATATGGAAGTTTGCCCCATCGGGATTTATCATCAGAGGTTCGTCAAATAAATTTCCCTGTCCGGGTAACACTTCTGTATTTGAAATTGAATAGTTAATTGTAATACTTGACTGGTCATCAACTGTAAAAGATGAATTATTTGAATTCGCAAATATAGAATTTCTCACATCCGCTTTGCCACCGCCAGCGTTCTTATTCTTTTCAAAACATGCAACGTCAACGTTGTTAGAAAAAAATGTACAATTGAAAATATCACCATAAGACAAGCTATCTTTAATCCCGACACCGAGGTTACATCCCGCAATTGCATTGCGTAATAAAAGTGCCTTTGAACCCTGTCCAATGGAAACACCTTTATCACCACAATTTAAAATCGTGTTATTTTCTATTGTAGTATTTATGGAACCATCGCCGAGATCAACTCCATCACTATTATTACCCGTAAAATTCGTAATAATATTATTCTGAATTACGGCTCCATTTATGAAACCGAGATCCAAAGCATCCATATCGGAAAGATTATTTCCTTTAAATACCGAATTAAGAACAGTAAGATTACCACCATTAGAATTTATATAGTCTCCCACATCAGACACATTTTCAAACCTGCAGGAATTTACAATCATGTCACTCCATTGAGAAGATATAGGAAGTTTAACATTATCAAAATTCACGTTTGTAAGATGAACAGTCGAGTAATAACTTGATATGGCTGCGAAAAAATTAATTGTATCAATATCGCTCGTTGAGTTTGAAATATTTACATAATTTAATTCTGATGTACCAACGCTGTTATTGAAACTAATAGCACCCCATTTATCCGATGGATAATAAGAAGTCAATGTAATCGGCTCGGATTCTGTCCCTTGCAAAAGAAGTTTACCTTGTATGTTAATTCCTTTACCCGGGGAAAAATAAATTATCACTCCCGGTTCAACAGTAAGTACTCCATTTGATTCAATAGTTACGTTATCCGGCACATAATAATAAGCAGAGTTTGCCTTTGTTAGTGTTAATGTGTTGTTGATGACTCCTGGAATACTGTCTAAACCAATTCCTTCGAATTCAGCCATCAGTTCCGTATCACCGATAAGTGTATAGTTTATTGATGAGTTTGTGCTGATTATGTTTTCCCTAAGCGAGGGCTGAGTCAGAGTTGCGTCAAGACTTAAATCAAAGCTTACATCGGAGCTTGTACCACCCGATTGATGTATTTCAACAGCAATAACATTATTTCCGGTTACAAGATCGGTATTATCAAATGTGAATTCAAAAAAGGTCGATTCATCAACACCACCAACCGCAGTACCTGCCAGGGTTGAATAAGAAACAGTTCCGGAGGGCATATTTGATCTGAGAATTTCGGTCCCATTTAAATATACAACTGCACCATCATCACGCATAATTTTCAATTTTAATTCGCTTACTTTTGCCGGATCTGATATTTGAAAAGAATGCCGGTAATATGATGTAATATATTTGTTCTGTGAATCAGGACCATAGCTGATTACAGTATTCTCATCACCATCACCGTAACCGAATTGCGCATTACCTGATTTCCAGCTTGCATCATTATAATTTGTATTTTTCCACTTATCTTCAGGCGCTGAACTTTCATCACGGTATTTCCATTCACTTCCGGAAGAAATCAAATTAAGAGAAGTTGATAAAATTATTTCCTTCCATTGTTTAAAACTGTAACCCGGCGGTGAATAAATTTTTATAGGCAGAGATGCATCTTTAAAATATAAATTATTCTCGCTTATGTTCTCCGGAAAACTATTAATAATAACTTCGCCCTGATCCTGAACATTAGTAGAAATTTTAAGCTTTGCCCTGCCGGAAAGGCCGAATCTGCTGCTAAGATACTGTGTGGTATATGAACTTCGTTGAACTGCAAAATCTTTTAGTTTTTGTATTTCAGAATTCCAAGAAGTAAGTGAAGTAATTCCCGGTGTCTGCCCCCAGACATCAATACTTAGTGAATCAATATAAGTACCCCATTTTTGAATATGCCGGGGCATTTCATTCTCTATTAACGATTTCAAACTATCGATTATAGAAATAACTCTTTCAGAATTAAAAGTATGATTCATCCGTTCGGCATATCTCTGGATAAATTCATTCTTAAAATTTTCATTTGCACATAATTCATGGAATAATCCGAAGTTGGTATAAATATCTGTTAGTCGGTCATCAGGAATTCTGTTGGCATCAAAACCCCTGTCCATGTCAACCAGAATCCACCGCCAGAGTTTCTCATCTTTTCTATCGCGCCATTCTTCCCTGTTATGCCCCCAGCTTGAATTAGCAATGTAATCCTGTACAATAACGAAATCCATCAAATTATGAATATTAATTCTGGAAGAAAAGTATGCATAATTAACAGAGTCGGCTAAGTTAGTTACCTGTGCAA
>CAZUOC010000301.1:1610-3923 GCA_964622335.1 uncultured Ignavibacteriaceae bacterium | reverse complement strand
GAAGGGAATAATATTCAATTTATGGCAAAAGTATTAGCCGAAAACTGGCCTACTAATGGAAAGATAAAAAGCGAAATCAAGGAACTCACGGATAAAAATTGGGAAAATGATAAAGAGACAGCAAAAAATTAAGCGGCTGCTTTCCTCTTATCAAGGATTGAAGACAGTGGTAATATGGGCAAAGGTCAATTTGCCCAATTGCTCGCAGATGAAATAAAACACGGTACAGAATTGACTGTTCCAAGATACATCTCCAAAGCTGTAATATGGGCATGCGGGGGAAATCCAGGTGATTGAGTCGGACTTTAAAAACGACTTGGCTTGTTCATTGTGCGGAAAGCCCAGGGAAATATTCTTTGATGAATGCCACCGAAACTTTGGTCAAAATAATCCTTTATGTAGCAATGCCGCTAAATGTCGTATTGCTGAAAAGACGGATGAACAAATCAAATATATTTTCTCTTCTGATCATAAAAATGCATTTCTTAAAGCATGTCCGGGAAGCGGTAAAACTGAATCAGTCGGATTGAAAGCGGCATATGAGATAAAAAGATGGAAGGCAAGCGTTGGAGGCATTTCGGTCCTTACTTTCACGAATAGTGCGACAGATGTTATTGCAGAGCGGGTAACCCAATTCGTTGGAATCGATAAGCTCCATTATCCACATTTCATTGGAACAATCGATAGTTGGCTACATGGATATATAGCCCATCCCTTCGGCCAGATTATTACAAAATATAAAGGTAAGAATGATGATCATACAATTCGTGTTATTGAGACTGCATCCAAATCAGGCTTTCTTAACTCATTTAAAACTAAATACAGTTTGTCCAAAACAGGGAATGCCTATGCGAATCAATTTTATGAAGACATTGAAAAGAGGATTTTCCTGTTTTCGTCTTCTGATCACAAGCTTGATTCTGCAAGAAATTCAATATTACTTCAGCAGTGGCAAGTTAAAGATCTTCAACAAACGAAGGTAATATTTTGGGAAAAAGGGTTTGCTACATACCAAGATGTCGAGAACATTTGTTATAAGCTTTTATGTATAAATTCCGACCTCGCGGGATTGATTGCTGAGCGTTTCCCGTTCCTCATAATAGATGAATGTCAGGATCTATCTTGGATTCAACTTCAGATATTCAAGAAGCTGATTGAGGCAGGGTCTTGCATTCATTTCGTTGGCGACCTTAACCAAGGTATATATGCTTTCAAGAAGGTATATCCTCATAAAGTAGCAGAGTTTGTCAATTGTAACAAATTTGAGACTTTGGAACTATCAGAAAATCTTCGAAGCGTTCAGGCTATAGTGAATCTTTGCGGGAAGATAGTCAACCAAGGAAACATTCGAGGGATTTCCAAAAGCATAATCGATCCTTCTTGTGTCTATTTTGTATATGACAAGGACAGAATGCAAGATATTGTGGGATGGTTCGTTTCCTACCTTGAAAAACAAGGTATAACTCCCAAGGATTCCGCAGTAGTCGCACGGGGATATTCAACTGTCAACAAACTGCAGCCGTCGGCTTCAAGAATACCTCATAATAGGCAGTTACGATTAGCCACTGCAATTCATCTTTGGCAAAATGGTGCTGTAGAATCCATAGGTGAAGCCCTGAATTGCATCGGCCGTTTTATAGCAGACAACTTTTTTACTGCAAAATCAATTAACTCCAGGGCTTATTACTGTCCAGATTCTGTGTCATCTCATTTGTGTTGGCGATTATTTCTTGCAAGGGTTTTGGATAAATGTTTGGGAGCCGAATCCCTGTCCAATCTCGACCAGGTATGGAAGGAGTGGGCTAAAATAGTCAGGGAACAATTTAAAGAAATTGTGCGATCATGTTCAATAAATGAGTTGTCATCTCAAAACAATTGTTCATTTTCATTTAACGCCCTTAGTGGCAAAGTTGTCCAGACTGTCGTTTCTACATTGGAAACGATTGAGAAAAGAGATCTTACAAATATTCGTGTTACAACCTTTCACCAAGTTAAAGGCCAGACATTTGAAGCAATACTTTTGGTTTCTGCTCCTGATAAGCGGAGTGATGGTGGCCACTGGACACAATGGATTGATGCCACAAATTCTGATGGCGAACATGCTCGGTTTGCCTATGTAGCTAGTTCTCGACCAAAATATTTACTCGGATGGGCAGTACCACCACCATCAGAAAATGAAAAAAATAAGCTTGAAAACTTAGGACTTACAGAAGTTAATGAAGCTGGAGAGATAGTAGTTTAGGGGAATGATCTGTGCTAACGGGCCTAAATTTTAAATTTCGCGACGAAAATAGTCACTTAATCGAATCGGTA
>CAZUOC010000301.1:0-1600 GCA_964622335.1 uncultured Ignavibacteriaceae bacterium | reverse complement strand
AGATAACATAAATACGGCAGAAGGCAAAGTTGAATACACGTTTGGAACTCCACCGATAATTGGATGTGGCATATCATGGTCCGGGGAAGAGCTGGATGCGGCATTGAATGGACCGGTTGCGGCTATTGTAGTTGATCATTAAGGAATTGCTGATATTTCCTCTCTGCTTGAAAGTGTGCCGTCCAAGGGTTTTGAAAGTAATGAACCGGGAAAGATTCTCGATGTTGATGAACAGCCCATGAACGATGCGACAAGGATCTAAGGGGTTCTAAGAAATGCCGTTTAGATTGCCGATCTCCTTTGTGGCACAATTCTTCCAGGGTATTCGCAGATGTCCCCCGACGAGATGAAGCAACGGCCCGAGGAGTATCTTGACCGCCTGATTAAAACAGCAAAGATATTGGCGACAGGTGTAAGACTTTTTTTGTAATGACACCATAAAAATAATCAGAATGATGGTGTAACAGCCTTGAATGGGGGATTAAATACCTCTATTATCACCCTGATATCGCATCAGTAAATCAATTTTGGAGAGCTTTATGAAAACAATAGATGATTTGGCCCTTAAAAATAATGAAAACATAGCCATTAGAGAAGCCACAATAATGCTCAAGAAGAAATTTTCTGTAAAGGAGGTTATCCTTTTCGGCTCAAAGGCACGTGGGGATGATGACCCTGAATCGGATATCGATCTTTTCCTTGTGACAGGAAGGCCCTTACACTGGAAAGAGCGGCAGGCAATTATACATGCTCTCTTTGATCTTGGAATGGCCTATGATGTGATATTCAGCATTCTCGATACCAGCGAGGATGAGTTCAATAAAGGGATCTTTACCAGCTTTCCCGTATACCAGGAAATAATTAACGAAGGGGTAGCCACCTTATGACTACAAGAAATCCGGAAGACATTGAACAGAAGAGGCTGCTCGTTAATTACTGGATCGAAAAGGCTCATGAAGCACTCAAATCTGCTAGGGATGAATATGAGCATGGCCGATTATCTTTTGCAATGAATCGTATATATTATGCATGCTTTTATGCAGTCACTGCTGTCTTCAGAGATAAGGATAGGATGTTCAAAAAGCATAAGGCACTTCGTAGCGCATTGCACCGGGATCTCGTGAGGAATGGCATTATCGAGGACCGCTGGGGGAAATTTTTTGATGATGTGTTTGAAGCCCGCCAAAGGGGTGATTACACTCCCATGGTGACATTTGAATCGGAGCAGTTGGAGGATTATTTTCAACAAACAGAATGTTTTCTGAATGAAATGGAGAAACTTATCACAAGCAAAACCAAGTGAAGAAATAGAGAAAATACGCGAGGCTTGAAAAAATGGTCATCCACCCCCACTTAGCAGGCCTTTCATGAACGTTGTTTATGAACCCAAAGGGAGGGCGCGGGAGTATTCGGAGCTAGCGTGCAATCTTTATCACGGATGCACCCATGGCTGCCGCTATTGCTATGCCCCTGCCACCATGAGAACGACGGGGGAGAAATGGCATAGACAGGCTGAACCACGAAAGGATATTTTGGGTCTCCTTGAAAAAGATGCCCGGCGGTTGGAAGGTGATAAAAGATCCATACTATTCTGTTTTCT
>CAZUOC010000300.1:0-3923 GCA_964622335.1 uncultured Ignavibacteriaceae bacterium | reverse complement strand
AACACCAATTGTCGCCGCAAACAAAGCAGTTAAAGTTCCGATAACTGCAACAACTGTAAGAATAGCCGGTGCAGATGCAAAGATGATTGAACATCTGGCGACCATATAAACTCCTGCTGTAACCATCGTAGCTGCATGTATCAATGCAGAAACCGGAGTCGGACCAGCCATTGCATCAGGAAGCCAGACAAATAAAGGTATTTGAGCAGATTTTCCTGTCGCTCCTATAAAAAGAAATAAGGCAATGAACGTAAATGTTGTTTCGGGAATACCAAATGATGAAGCTTTCGCAAATACATCACTAAAGTTCAGGCTATTAAAAGATAAATAGATTAGAAACATTCCAAGAAGGAATCCGAAATCTCCAATCCTGTTAACAACAAAGGCTTTTTTAGCTGCATCGCCTGTTGTACCTTTTTCAAATTTCTTATCATACCAGAAACCAATTAAAAGATAAGAACAAAGACCAACGCCTTCCCATCCTAAAAATAAAAGAACAAAATTATCAGCAAGTATAAGGTTCATCATAGTAAAGATGAAAAGATTTAAATATGCAAAGAACCTCCAGAAACTTTTATCTCCATGCATATAACCGATTGAGTAAACGTGGATTATGAATCCAACTCCGGTTACAATTAAAGCCATTATAAGTGAAAGTTGATCAACCTGGTAAGCAAAGCCGACATCGAGGGAAGAAACTTTTAGCCAGGTAAAAAGATTTATAATTGTTTTTCTTTCTTCCACAGGGAGTGCGAGAGTCTGGAAGAAAGCAAAAACTGTAATAAGAAACGAAAGACCAATAACACCGCTTCCGATTATTCCTAATACTTTTTCATTCTTTATTTTACTTCCAAAAGCTCCATTAATAATGAAGCCCAAAAGAGGAAGCAAAACTGTTAAGTACATTAGGTTGATCATAAAACTTTATTTGACGTGTCATCCTGAGCCTGTCGAAGGATGACTTTATTTTTTCATTTGTCACACTTCGACAAGCTCAGTGTGACAATGCTCTACCACTTCAAAATATTAATTTCGTCAATATTAATTGTCTGCTTATTTCTAAACACAGCAATTATAATTGCTAAACCAACAGCGGCTTCTGCTGCGGCAACAGTCATTACAAAGAAAACAAAAAGCTGTCCAACAGGATTTCCCATAAAAGATGAAAAAGTTATTAATGTTAAATTTGCCGAATTCAGCATCAGTTCAACAGACATAAAAACAACAATTGCGTTTCTTCTTGTAAGAACCCCTGCAACACCAACAATAAACATAAAGGCACTAAGTATTAAATAATAATCTATTGGAACAGACATTTTATTCTCGATTACAATTTGCTAAAAATCCACTGTCAGTCTGAGCTTGTCGAAGACTGACGTCACACTTCGACAAGCTCAGTGTGACAATAAAATTTCCTAAGAATACGTTCACTATTTATTCAATCTTCTTTTTTGCTAAAATAAGTGCTCCAATTGTAGCAGCAAGTAGAAGAAATCCTGCCGCTTCAAAAGGTAAAACATAATTTGTAAATAATTGCCTTCCGATTGTTTCAATTGTTCCGGCATTAATACTCGCCTGGACATTTGCAGGAACTTTTTGTGATGCAGAAGAAGCAAAGATTAAATAAGCAATCTGGATAAAAACTAGTATCGAAATTGCAAAAGCAAAAACTTTTATTCCTTTAACTTTAGTTACGCTTTTTTCATGCTCAGGTTTCAAAAGCATAATCACAAAAAGGAAAAGAACCATAATTGCACCGGCATAAACTATAACCTGAGTTACAGCGAGAAATTGTGCATTGAGTAAAAGATACAAACCTGCAATCGCACCGAGATTCAAAATTAAAAATAGTGCTGCAATTACAATATTAGATCTTGTAATCATCAGCATAGATGATACTGCTGCAACGCCTGCGAAAAGTATGAATAATATTACTTCAAGTGTCATAATTAAATGTCATGCTGAACTTGTTTCAGCATCTTCCAATTTTGATGAGACCCTGAAACAAGTTCAGGGTGACAAAATTCAAGGAGTATTGCGATAAATCATTCTTGGAAAGGGAATAGTTTCCCTTACATGCTCAAGTCCGCAAATCCAGCCGACGGTCCTTTCCAAACCTAATCCAAAACCTGAATGCGGAACTGAACCATACCTCCTTAAATCAAGATACCATTCAAAAGCTTCCTTAGGGAGATTGTGTTCATTAATTCTTTATAAAAGCTTATAAAGATCATCTTCGCGCTGACTGCCGCCTATAATTTCACCGTAACCTTCCGGTGCAAGAACATCTACGGCTAAAGCAAGATTCTCATTTTCAGGATCGCGTTTCATATAAAATGCTTTTACTGCTGCAGGATAACGGTGAACCATAACCGGTCGATCAAACTTTTCTGAGATTATTGTTTCATCTCCGCCTCCGAAATCATTTCCATATTCAAATTCACTTCCGCTCTTTTTTAATATTTCAACAGCTTCATCATAGGTAATTCTCGGCAAAGGCTTTTTAACATTCTGAAGTTTTGTCGTATCTCTTTCAAGAACTTTTAATTCTTCTTCCATATCTTTCAATACTGTCTGAACAACGTGCTCTAGAAAATCTTCTGCAAGATCCATATTATCATTTAAATCGTTGAAAGCGACTTCAGGTTCAATCATCCAAAATTCAGTAAGATGTCTTCTGGTTTTAGATTTTTCCGCTCTGAAAGTCGGACCAAAAGTATAAACTTTTCCAAGAGCCATTGCGCCGGCTTCTGCATAAAGCTGTCCCGACTGAGTTAAGTAAGCTTTTCCAAGATCAAAATATGGAGTTTCAAAAAGTGTAGATGTTCCTTCAACGGCATTTGGAGTTAAAATTGGCGGATCCATTAATGTGAATCCCCTGCCGTCAAAAAAATCTCTTATAGCTCTTACAATTCTGTGCCTGATCTTTAGAATCGCTACCTGCCTGCTCGAACGTAACCAAAGATGCCTATGATCCATTAAAAATTCAATTCCATGTTCTTTTGGAGTGATAGGATAATCGTGAGCTTCGCCGATAACTTTAAGACCTGTTGCATCGAGTTCGTAACCGCCCGGTGCTCTCGGTTCTTCTTTTACTTTTCCCGTTACTTCTATTGAAGTCTCCTGCCCGATCCTGTCGGCAGTTTCAAAAACATCTTCAGTTACATTTCCTTTGAAATAAACACATTGCAGATAACCTGTTCCATCCCTCAAAACCAAAAACTTTATCTTCCCACCAGATCTTTTATTATAAAGCCAGCCTTGTAAAGAAATCTCCTGTCCAACATACTTACCCAGATCACTAATTGTAATATTCTGCATCAAAAAGTAGAAATAGTTTCAAAAATTAAGTTTTCAAATATATATAGGGTGTGAAAGAATTCCAAAGTGGCAATTTTTAAATTGCCATCCTGAACTTGTTTCAGGAACTCTTACGCTATCATCCTGAATAGGACTGTCATTCCGAACCTGCCTTGACGGCAGGCAGGCTTGTTTCGGAATCCTTTACGCCGGTCATTCTTCATCCCGCTTAGCGGGATGAAGAATCTTAAAAATTTTTGCTTGCGCGTTTTTAAATTCAACTTCCTCCTGCTATTTTATAAGAAATGAAATTAATTGCTCATTTCTGTTGTTGGCTTAGTGCTACAGAAATATTAAATTAAGCAAGGTCAAAAAAGGATAGATATGAGACAAGTAATTATATACCCAGGGGAAGATAACTATTGGGTAGCGGAATGCCCAAGTCTCCCGGGGTTGTATAAGCCAGGGTAAAACAAAAGAAGAAGCTGTAGAAAATATTCGGGAAGCAATTCAAGGATATATTGTAGTTCTTGAAGAGGATCATCTTCCTATTCCCCCCGAACATTTCGAATGTGTTAGCAAAGTAAAAATGTCAGTAGTTTCAGCACATTAGAAATGTCAGT
>CAZUOC010000299.1:1158-3936 GCA_964622335.1 uncultured Ignavibacteriaceae bacterium | reverse complement strand
ACATTCGATGAAAAATCATGTGACTATCCCGACTTTGCTGTAGCTGTTGCAGAAAAAGTACAAAGTATGAGTGTAGATTTCGGAATTGTTGTAGATGCAACCGGAATTCCTTCTGCAATAACTGCAAATAAACTTAGGGGAATAAGAGCTGCAACTTGTTACAATGAATTCTCAACAAGAAGTGCAAGAGAACACAACAATGCAAATGTTCTTGTGTTGGGAGCAAAAGCTCTTGGAGAAGAAACGATAAAATCAATTCTTGAAGTCTGGTTAAACACAAACTTTGGTGGTGGAAGGCATCAAAGAAGATTGGACAAAATTAGCGATATTGAACGGAACCGGAATTGAAAGATTTAAAAATTTAAAGATTACTTTTCCTAATCTTTTAATCTTTAAATTTTGAAATCTTTCAATCTTTTAATTTATCAGAGATTACTCATCCACGCATTCCTTAATTCTATTTCTTGTTCAGTTGCATTTTCATTAACGGAGAAAACGTGTTTTTTCTTTTCAGCAGAGAGTTGTAATTCTAAATCAACGGGTTCGCCATTCCGTGTAACAGTCACACTAATAGTATCACCTACTTTACTATTACTTTTAATTTGTGAAAGAATTTTTCTAACATTCTTAAAAGATAATTTTTCACCATTAATTTTATCTACAATATCACCACCTTTTAATTTACCGTTCAACATTTCCTTTCCCGTACCAATAATTACAAAGTGTTGCCCATCGAATCCCATTCTAATACCAAGACTAACTTTGCTGCTGTCGGCACCTGCTTTTTTCTCATAGTTAATTCCAGTTTTAGCATAATATTCTTTTAAAGGAAGAGGTTCGGTACCTTTTATATATTTATCAAAAAAATCTGCTATTTCCGGATAAGTCATTGCTGTGAAATCATCAAAGAAAGTTTTTTCACTAAAAGGTTTGTGAGGACCATATATATGGGAAAGTTCGTTTATAACTTCTCTTAATCCTCTCTTACCGTTTGAAAGCTCAAGAAGTCGAATATCTAATAGTCCTGGTATTATAGCACCTTTTTCGTATATGTTTATATATTGATTTTGTAAATCCACACAGTGTAAACCGAGATAAGTTAAGCTTATGGTGTCACTAAAGTTATCGGCATAAGTTAATTTTTGATGAAGAACATTTAAATAATATTCAAGAGAAATTAAAGAATCACGCAATTCTAAAATATGTGATGCCCATTCCGTCACGCCTTCGTAAAGCCAGAGGTGCTGTGACATAACAGGCTTTTCGAAATTAAAATTTTCTACTAATTCGCTATGAATATTTAACGGTAAAACAACGTGAAAGAATTCATGGGCAACCGTTTCTCTTAGGCTTTGTATTAATCTTTGCGACAGAGAATCTTCTTTGTAAATATATTCCGAGCTGTAGTTGTGTTCCCATGCTCCTGCACTTACATCTTCAAAATGAAAAAGAAAAGTATAGTGATCCACAGGTAAACCTTCCGTAAATTCATCTTCGGCTTTTAAAATATCTTCTATGGACTCCAAAATATCAGATGATTTTATTAATCCTATCTTTGAGTAAGTATAAACATCAACATTTGTTTTAGAAACATTTGTGGATTCTTTTGTAAGTTTGCCAAGCAAAATGGGGGAGTCAACAATCTGGTCATAACTTTCAGCTTCGTAATATCCGTTGTCGTCTAATTTAAGTGCAGTTCCGGCTAACCAATCTTTCGGATAGTCTATTTTAACATATATCGGCTCTGATTGCATTCCATGGAAATATCCAAAGACACATTGACCGTTAATAAGGACATTATCGTCTTCGATTGAAGAGCCGCCCATCTTAAAAATATAATCGCTATCAACGGGAGTATCCCAGGTGTCTTCAATATCATAAACAATTTTTGCAACTTCTTCCGGATTGCTAATAGACCATTGATTTAAAGATTCATGTTTAGTTTCAATTTCATTTCCATCTTCATCATAAGCTTTAAATGATGTAACGAATCTTCCTAGATCCATTCGTTCATAAGTTCCGGGTGCTGTAGCAGCAAACTGGTAAATTCTGTTTTCGTCAGAAAGTTTCTCAGGTATAAGCGTAACTTTAAAAACATCGCTGGTTCTGTCATTTAAATCCAGATAAAATTTTTGTTGAGCAAATGAGGATGGTAGAATTACAAACAAAAATAGAAACAAAACAGAAGAAAATTTGGTACTCATCATCGTCCTTAATAAAGTTGAAATTTGTTACCTAAAATTAGGTTATAAAATATATTTTATTGGTTTAATAAATGATAAAAGAACAAAAGGATTGATAAAAGGCAAAAGACACAGAGCCTGTAATCGCGTTAAACATTATTACTTCATTTTTCTTATTTTAATAGCTTAAAATTCCGGAGGTTTTTTTGGAAGAGAACACACAGCAGGACATAAATGTGCTCATTAAGAGACGATATGAGGAGCTTGAACAGCTTAAGGCAAAAGGTGTTGAACAGTTTGCATATTCGTTTGATGTTAATTCAGATTCGGAAGATATAAAGAAAAGTTATACTGAAGATTCAAAAAGAGAAGTATCCATTGCCGGTAGAATTATGGCAATTCGAAGGATGGGTAAGGCTTCCTTTACACATATCCAGGATGATAAAGGAAGAATTCAACTTTATTTGAAAAAAGATGAACTCGGCGATGTTTATGATGCTTTCCGGTTAATGGATATTGGGGACATAATTGGCATTGAAGGATTTGTGTTTAAAACTAAAACAGGAGAGATTTCGGTTCACACAACTTCACTTAA
>CAZUOC010000299.1:0-1148 GCA_964622335.1 uncultured Ignavibacteriaceae bacterium | reverse complement strand
TAAGACCATTGCCGATCCCTAAAGAAACTACGGACGAACAGGGAAATAAAGTAATTCACGATCAGTTTGTCGATAAGGAATTAAGATACAGGCAGCGTTATGTCGATCTTGTTGTTAATCCAAAAGTAAAAGAAGTTTTTGTAAAGAGAAGTAAAACCATTTCTTCAATTCGATCTTTTTTAGATTCTAATGGATATCTCGAAGTAGAAACTCCTGCGCTTCAGCCAATTTACGGTGGAGCAGCGGCAAAACCTTTTGTTACACATCACAACGCACTTGATACAAAACTCTATTTAAGGATTGCTGATGAGTTATATTTGAAAAGATTAATTGTTGGCAGCTTTAACGGTGTTTATGAAATCAGCAAAGATTTTCGTAATGAAGGAATGGACAAAACCCACAATCCTGAATTTACAATGATGGAGTTGTACGTTTCGTATAAGGATTACGAATGGATGATGAATTTTGTTGAAGAAATGCTTGAGAAGGTTTGTCTAACTGTAAATGGTAAACTTGAAATTACAAATGAAGGGAAAACGATAAAATTTTCTCGTCCATGGAAAAGAATTTCCATGGTTGAAGCGTTAAAAGAGAAAACGGGATTGGATATTCTTACTGTTACTTATGATGAGTTAAGAAATTTCTCTATGGAAAATGGAATTGAATTGAAGCAGGGAAAACCGAAACAGGTTGATGAAATATTCAGTGTTCTGGTTCAGCCGGAACTTATTCAACCGACTTTTATAGTAGATTATCCTGTTGAAATTTCTCCACTTGCAAAACAGCACAGGTCAAAGCCGGGACTCGTCGAAAGGTTTGAGGGTTATGTCGGCGGAAGAGAAATCTGCAATGCATTCAGCGAACTTAATGACCCGATTGATCAGAGAAAAAGATTTGAAGGACAATCAAAACTTCGGGAAGAAGGAGATGAAGAAGCTCACCAGGTTGATGAAGACTTTTTACGAGCACTTGAATACGGAATGCCACCAACAGCCGGACTTGGAGTTGGAATTGACAGGCTCGTAATGCTTTTAACTGATCAATCTTCTATCAGAGACGTCATATTTTTTCCTCAAATGAAACCTGAAATAAAAGGTTGATTGGAGAAAACTAAGTGACTAACATAACGTAACCAACCTGTATAATTT
>CAZUOC010000298.1:0-3949 GCA_964622335.1 uncultured Ignavibacteriaceae bacterium | reverse complement strand
ACAGGTTGAATTAAGCAATTAGTTATCTTGATGAGGCTGTTCCAAAAAAGAAAAATAACAAATATGAAGATTACTCACTTTATACTATTGCAACAGTTTATGAAAAAACCGGTGACTATGCCAATGCTGTAAAATATTATGATCAACTGCTTTCGTATCATAAGGATAGTCCTCTTGCTGTTTCCGCACAAATAAGAATAGGTGTTTGTTATTTTAAGTTAAAAGATTATCATTCTTCTATTCTTGAATTAAACAATCCTACTCTTTCCAATTTACCTGCAGATTTATATTCCGAAAGTCTTTACCTTCTGGCAAATTCGTATTACAGAGTGCAGCAATACGATGATGCAAAGAAAATTTACCTGGAAATTCTCAACAATTTTCCTAATTCCGATTATTCGAGAAGTGCGCAATATGGGTTAGCCTGGACCTATTTTCAGCAGGCAGATTATAACGATGCTTACAAAGAATTCCATTCTCTTTCCGATGGAGACGATAGTATTGCTGTAAAATCTTTTTACTGGAAAGCTGAAGCCAAAAGATATGCGGGGCAGGAAGATGAAGCTTTCAGAATTTATGCACAATTTGTAGAAAAATATCCTAACAGTGAACTTGTTAAAGGTGTGCAATACCAAATGGGTGTTGTTTACTACAATAATAAACAGCTTGATCAATCTGAGAGATTTTTAAAAAATGCATTAGCCTCATCTAACCAGACTATACGTGCAAAAGCATTTACTTTGTTGGGAGAGATTGAATTAAGCAAAAAACAATTTTCTTCAGCTAAAAGTAGTTTTGAAACGGCTCTGGATATTTCAGGAATCAGCCCCGAATTGAAAATGAGATCACTCCTTGGATACGGAGTTTCATTGTATTACCTGGGAAATAATGATGACGCTATAGAAAGACTCCAGGAGATTGAAAATGACGATGAACATTTTGAGCCGAATAAGGTGAATTTTTATCTTGCAGAAAGTTATTACGCAAACAAAGATTACCAGGATGCAATAAAAAGATATAATAACATAGATCTTACTGATACTGAAACGGGTTCACAGGCTTTGTATGGGAAAGCTTACAGTTATTTTAATCTTAGAGATTATGATAATGCCGCTTATAGTTTTAATGATTTTATTAAGAGATTTCCTAAAGATAAACGGGTAATAGATGCCCGTTTAAGACTTGCAGATAGTTACTATGGAACTAAAGATTATGCTTCTTCAAGCAAAGTTTATAGAGATCTGTTCAGAGTAAGCAGCGATGAAATACAAAATCCTTATGCTTATTATCAATATGCACAGGCTTTATACAAAGCAGGTAGTATAGATGAAGCACTAAATAAGTTTGCTAACCTGCAGAAAAAATTTCCTCAGTCAGATTATGCAGATGAATCTTTGTTTACACTCGGCTGGATTTATTTTCAACAGAATGATTTTCATAAAGCAATTTCTGCTTATAAAAATGTTTTGAATGTTTATCCTCAATCGCCGCTTGCCCCAATTGTTTACTATTCAATCGGCGATTCATATTTCAATCTTACTAAATATGATTCTGCAATAGTAAACTACCAGACCGTTATGGCTCAATATCCAACATCGGGTTATGTATTCGATGCAGTTAACGGGATTCAATATAGCTTTGTTGCAAAAGGGGACTATGAAAAAGCTATATCATTCATAGATAAGTTTGTAAGTAACAATCCTTCTTTAAGTTTTTCTGACCAGATATTTTTTAAAAAGGGAGAAATTTATTACAGTGCGAGAAATTATGAAGCTGCCAAAACGAGCTACCAGGAATTTATAGCAAACTATCCAAACAGCAGGTTAGTTGCCGATGCTTATTACTGGATTGGAAAGAGTGCACAGAATCTCAACCAGAATCCAGAAGCGATTTTTAATTTCAATAAAGTTTTTGAGTCTTATCCTGAAAGTGAATCTGCAGCTGCTGCGGTTTTAGAAATGGGAAATATTTATAATTCATTAGCGGAATATGATTCTGCAATAACTATTTACGATGCTGCATTAGAAAAGCTTTCTCAGACTCAAAAAATTCCTGAAATTACTTATATGAAAGGCACGACATTAATAAATAAAGAAGATTATGCTGCAGCCTACGATGTTTTTGATGAAGTAATACAATATTTCGGCAGAACTATTTTTGCAGATAAATCAAAACTTGAGATTGGTTTGATAGATCTCGCAAAAGAAAATTACACAAATGCTGATCTTGCTTTTAAAAGTCTGGCTGAAACCCACAGCGATGAGCTCGGCGCACAGGCTCAATATTATTATGGTGTTTCATTGTTTGAACAGGAAAAAACTGATTCGGCGATTGTAATATTGGACAGAGTAAGAATCGTTTTTTCTGCTTATGAAGAATGGTTGATAAAATCTTACCTGAAATTAGGCGAGTGTTATACAAAGCTTAACCAAATTGGTAAAGCAAAGGAAGTATATAGGGCGGTTATAAGCAAGCAAAGGGGAAATGCTTACGGAAAAGAAGCTCAAACAAAACTGAGAGAACTGCCATGACAAAGAAAATATTTACATTTTTTGTTTTTGGTCTGTCAGTTGTTTTTGCTCAGCAAAAGAATCCTGGTGTTGAACTGCCCGATTTTGTAATAACAGGTAAAGATGTTGCCGCAGTCAGAGGCGCACAAAAAATCGCTCCTGAGTTTATATCCACAATTTCAGAACAATTCTTTAAACCTGTTTATTCTCCCGAAGAACTTGAAGTCAGAGATTTATCCTCTCCACTTAAAAATGAATTAAACACTTTGGATTCTTTAAACTATTACAGAGGTAATCTCGAGTTCGGTGCCGGAATTTATAATCTGCCTGCGGCAAAGTTATCTTACCTTTTCCCGATCGATGATCTTTTAGTAGAAGCAAGATTGAAGGGAGAAAACCACCTTTCATATGATAATATCGATTATAGATATTTGATTAAAGGGGATTTGAATGTTTTATATACAATTAATAATAACAGTGAAGTTCTTCCCGGTACCCAATTCAAATTACTGGGAGATTTCGGTTCTGAATCTTTTGGAATTTTATCTGGAAGTTCATCTTTTAGAAGAACTTTAAATCAAGGAGACTTTTCTTTTGGTATTTCCAACCAGATAAGCAAATATTTTAATTTTGATTTTAAAGCTAATGATAATGTTTCTGCAATAAGCTCAATAAATGAAGAGAACTATAATGAAAATATTCTTAGTCTCAATGGATATGCAAAAGCTTTCTTTTCAATTTTTAATATTGGAATTCAAACAAAATATAAAAAGCAATCTTTGACGATCGATAAACCGATAACCCCTGTCGAAAATTCTAATGTAAATGATTTCTTTTCTGTAAGACCAACTGGTGGAATGCATATTTCTGATGCTTTAAAAGTATCCGGAGGTATTTCATATTCAAAGTCCGGCGATGATGCTTATACAGCACTTTTCGCTGCCCTTACATTGAAGATCAATAATTACTTTTCTGTATTCGGTGAATTTTCTCCACACGCCGAATTCATAACAAGTAATAATTTGTTTAAATCAAACAGGTATTATGATCCTCAAAATTTTTATAATTTCTTTTACAGAAAGAAGAATTCTTTTACGGCAGCAGTTAAATATGAATATGAAAAATATTATCAAATAAATGCAGGAGTAAGATATTTTACTTCTTCGGATTACCCGTTCCTGCAGGATTCATCAAACGGAAAATTCTTTCTTATGAAGTCTGAAGCAACAAGCTTTACTGTTTTTACAGATCTTTTATTCCATATGGGTCCATTCGGAGTTTTTTATGGGAATATTGAGCTAAGCGATACAAAGAATGATACAAGCTTTATTCCTTACAACCCACGTGTGAAGACATCTTTGCGATATGGATATGATTTTGATTTTGGACTAAAGACCGAAGCAAGTTTAGATTATACCTCTGGAAATTATTTTGATCTT
>CAZUOC010000297.1:0-3969 GCA_964622335.1 uncultured Ignavibacteriaceae bacterium | reverse complement strand
AACCGGAAAAGAAAAAAAGTTCTCTATTATAAAACCGGCTTATGCTTTTACAATTATTGTTTTCTTTGTATCGGCATTGGTTTTTGTTCTGTTAAATCAGAATAAAGAAAAAGAACCTGTTTACTCAAAAGCAGAAGTTGCACATGCTGAAATGCAGGTAAAAACATCTCTTGCAATACTTAATAAAGTTTTTAAGAAAACTGAAAATTTAATTGAAGATGATATATTGCCGAAAAGAATCGGTAAACCCGTACAAAAAAGTTTTTCAATAATAAATGAAGTCCTAATAGGAGGCTAAAATGAAATACGCAAAATATATATTCGTAATTCTGGTACTAATAACATTCACAGCATTCGCACAAAAAGATTACTCAAGCGAACCCGGTTACTTTGATTTCGGTGATCTTTCTGCATTTGAAACTGGTGAAGGTGTAACAGAGGTCTTTCTCGAATCAAATATCTTAAAGATGGTTGCTTCTGCAACAGAAGAAAGAGAACCCGACCTTTCCTCAATGCTTAACGGTTTAAAGCTAATTAAAGTTAATGTTTTTGAAGTAAGTAATAAAAACGAGAATGGTATCAGGGAAAGAATCAACGATACAGATAAAAAACTAATGGCGCAAAGATGGGACAGGATCGTCAGATCCAGGGGCGGGGACGAAACTGTAAACGTCTATATCAAAACATCCGGCAATAACAATATTCTTGGTTTAGTAGTTACAACATTAGACAAAGAAGATCAGGCGGTATTTGTAAATATTGTAGGCAATATCGATCTCAAAAAGATTGGAAAGCTCGGTGCTAAATTCGATATTCCTTCTCTTGATAA
Source organism: uncultured Ignavibacteriaceae bacterium (assembly GCA_964622335.1). Lineage (GTDB taxonomy): Bacteria > Bacteroidota > Ignavibacteria > Ignavibacteriales > Ignavibacteriaceae > RBG-16-34-14. Next base: position 3,140 of record CAZUOC010000297.1, on the reverse strand, counting down.
AATAGATAAAGAGTGAGGTGAGCCATGAAATCTTTGCTAAAAATTTCACCTTTACTTATTGTAGTTTTATTTATTTCATCGGGATGTATAAATGTTAACAGAAATTTTAAACAAACAAGCAATGAATTGATACACGAGTTTGGTAATGATTATCATCGTGAAGTTGAGTTATCTGCCGGACCTTTCATGATAAATGTAGCAAGTTGGGTTGTTAATTTCAGTCAGGATGATGAAATGATAGATGATATTATGAGACAGGTATCAAATGTTCAGGTTGGAGTTTATACACTTACCAGAAACAGGGGAAAAGAAAAAGCAAGTATTATGGAAAAAATAAATAATGAAATGGAAGCAAGAGGATGGCAATATATTGTCAGAACATACGATAGTGATGAATTAACTGCTGTATTTGTGAGTAAAAATCCTGATATGTTCTTTAGAAAAATGTTCATTATTACTCATGATTCTGAACAATTGGTGCTGGTCGAAGTTGAAGGAAATCTTGATCATTTAATCGAACTCGCAATAAAAGATAAGAAGTTTAAATTTAATACAATGTAAAATATGTAGCACAGATTAATAATCTGTGCTACGTTATCTTGTTTTATCCGGCTTTATTGTATTCTTCTAACGCAATTTGTTGAAGTTCATCTTTCATCTCTTTTGGCAGAATAACGCTTTCATAATACTTGCCATCTTTCCCCTTTTCATCGGGGGAAGAAACAAATAATCCATTTGAACCATTTACAATCCTGAAACCTTTAATAACAATTCCATCCTTTGTTTGCATATCAAAGAATGCAACGGTTTTGCTTCCCGAATTGTTTTTCAAGGGATTCATACGGACAATTTTCATTTTGACCTCCTGTATATTTATTTTTTGGTAAATAGAAAAGGAGATAATTGAGAGCTAAACGGAAGAATTACCCCCACCCATTTATTTTAATTACTTAGCCAATCTAAGATAAACTTTACTTTATTTCAAGAAACGATCCCAATTTTTCGCCGGTTTTTTTGAATATTCTTTTTCATAATAGACTAATTAAAATACTGCAAACAAAAAACTTTTAAATAAAAAAGCCCGGTGATCGGGCGATCATCAGGCTTTAACTCCTTAAGATAAAGGGTATGGGGGAGACCCTTTATCAGAGTCATAACAAAAATAACATAATCAATTTCATTTGTCAAATTAATAACTGACGACCTAAAATCTTTTTTTTATCTGAGCTAAAAATGCTCCTAATGACATTATTATCATACCTAAAATTTTGACAAATGTTAAGCTTTCATCTAGAAAAAACCACGCAAGAATTGCTATTTGAATTAACATAGTACCATTAATTATACATGATTCTATAGCGTTTAAATTTCTAATTGTTAAATTCCTCAAATTAAAAGCAAAAGGAGTATTTATAGCCGCCATCCAGATTATATAAATAACCGAGATTAAGCTTAAATTTGGCGATCCTTCAACAATTAAACTTATTACAAATAGGATAATTTAGCCGAACCATACTTATTACAGTAATTACAACAGGTTCTAATTTGCTTTCACGGTTTATACTTCTGCCAAGTATTGCAAAAAAAGCATTCGCTAAAACACCCAAAAACATTATAACAATTCCAGTTAAGCATTCTGTTGAAAATTTTAACGGCTAAAAATAAATAAAAACACCATAATGAATAAAATAACTCCAAACCATTGTAAAGTAGCTGGAATTTCACTTAAAAAAAGAATTGAATAACGGCAACAAAAAGAGGTGTAAAATTAAGTATAATGCTAATTGTAACTGATGGAAGTAGTGATAAACCTAAAAACTGGGCTGCCTATGTTATTATATAAAATAGAAAACCAAGGAATAATAATTTATACCAATCTGTCTTGTTTATTTTTTTAAGATTACTTCGGTTTTTATGAACGAATAAAAATGGTAAGAGAATAATAAATGCAAGAAAATATCTCATTCCCGCAAAAACAAGAGGAGAAAGATCTTTAAGACCAATTTTTATAATTATAAATGAAGTTGACCAGAGAAATGTAACAAAAAGCGCCTGAAGAACAGAAGTAAAATGTGAAGCCGGATTTTTAATCATTAAACGGTCGGTTTTTTATTGTCCATTTTAAAAATTATTGCTTAGCATATCTTTTTCAATCACATAGATGCTTCAAAATTTCTGTACCCGATGTTATTAAACAATGGTACCTTAAATTAAATGTTGTTTGATATTCTATTCAAAATTCTTATCTGAACTATGTATCTCTTCGACAGATCTTTTTAATCCTCTACATACAAATATCGAAAGATTACTTTCGTAAGGCATACAATATTTACAACTATGAATTGAAGCAAGTGTGACTTCCTTAAGAGAACTATAATGATCATCGGGGTTTCCATCAAGCACTATTACAGTTGTAACTTTTTTATTAAAATCCCACCAATACCAGTAGCTGTTATGAGGAGAAATAACCGGAGGCAGTTCGTATTTTTTGCTATAGTATTCAATAGCACCTGCTTCACCATAATTTCCGCAATAAACAACTGTCGTTTTTCTTTCCTCTTTTGGCAAAGATTGAAAAACCTTTGAAACATCTTTTGCAAGACCTTCCCATCCAAACATATCGGCATAAAACTGTGGTAATTCGGCAAGCTCTTTATTCTCGGATGTTGAAGGAGCCAAACCAATTGCATTTGTATAACTTATATATGTTTTAACAGGAAGAACCGGGAGAGCAAGGGGTATCAATAAAATGCCGGATATTACTAATGGAATAATAACAACATACTTAAACAAAGCCCAGTTTTTTGATTGAGAGATTTTTTCAATTAGAACTCCTCCACCGGCAAATAACATTGGATAGACTACTGTGAGATACTCTGCTTTACCGTGTCCATTTAGAAGTAAAATCAAAAAAACCGTTAGATATACTATTCCAAGCATCATATATTTCTTCCCTTCTTTATGAAAGAAAAAGAAATATAAACCGGCAAGCCATATTATTGACGAAGCAGGATTAAGATTCATGAATTGCCCGGCTATAAAATCCATAGGGGTTAAACCGGAATACTTATATTTTAGTGCATTCTGAATAAATTCTATGTGAGCAAAGTCATGAGTTATATTCCAGATTATAAAAGGAA
>CAZUOC010000296.1:0-3969 GCA_964622335.1 uncultured Ignavibacteriaceae bacterium | reverse complement strand
AACTATGGATGAGAGAAGCAGAACCAGAGAACCTAGGTCGTGTGACTGAGTTGATTCTTAGAACAAACCAATTGAATGCTACTGCTGTAAGATACACTAAGGAAGAGATTCTTGATTTCCATAGATCAGACGACTACAAAATCTACGTTGTTAATTTGGATGACAAATATGGAGAATATGGGTTGATTGGTGTTTCTCTGATTCACAAACAGGAGGGTAATTGGAATATGGAAGTTCTCACATTCTCATGTCGAGCCATGGGCAAGACCGTTGAGAAGACCTTCTTGACATACCTAATGAACGAAGCTAAGAAATACAGAGTTAGTGTCTTAGTTGGAAAGTACATCAAAACAGATAGAAATGAGGCGGTTGAACGATTGTTCGAGGAAGCTGAATTCGAGAAGAAACCAAGTTCTGATGAAAATATCTTCTGGATATATGACTTTGGAACAAGAGGAATTCCCGAATATCCGGATTGGTTTGACATTAAGTCATAGAGATGACACGATGTGACAGAACTACTGATGATAGACACACATTGTCACCTAGAGAATGAGATGTTCGACAAAGACCGCGACTCTGTCCTAAAAAGAGCCAAGGAATTAGGAATCTCCGTTATTACATCTGCAATCGAAGAAAAGAATTGGTCGAAATCCTGTGATATCGCAGCGGCTCATTCGAATGTCTATGCCTCAGTGGGACTTGACCCAACTCAATTTGAGATATGTGACAATGCTATTGAGTGGATCCGGTCTAATCATAGACGAATCATTTCAATCGGTGAAACTGGACTTGATCACTATCTTATCCGAGATCATCAAGAGAGGGAGAAACAGAAGACGTGCTTTGAGTTGATGATTAATCTTGCAAAAGAGTTGAAGGTTCCTATCCAAGTACATTCAAGGTCTGCAGGTAGGAAAGCACTTGAAATCCTCTCAGAAAATGATGCAGCAGATGTACACTTGCATGCTTTTGATGGGAAGGTTGGATTTGCTCGAACTGCATCACGAGATTTTGGGTATTACTTCTCCATCCCGACATCCGTAGTTAGATCGCCTCAGAAGAGAAAGCTTGTGAAAGCAGTTGCAATTGAACGCCTACTCTTAGAAACCGACAGCCCAGTTTTGGGGGTAGATAAAGAAATTAGAAATGAACCCGCAAATCTACCAATCGTTATTCAGGAAGTATCTAAGATTTTAGGCAGAGAAGATGAGGAGATTCGAGAGATAGCACTTGAAAATACACTAAGACTCTATTCAACTATTGATTCAATTTGAAGCAATATGCGAAATAGTTCGTACAAATTTCTCTTATTACAGAAGATTTCCTGCTACAACTGAGGTTTGTTAATTGGCAAGAGTAAGTCAAGTAATGGCACCTGCGATGAGAAATAGGCAGGATATTGCCATGATCAAAGGAAATGACGGGTATTTCTACCTCGATGCACAAATCAATGATTTCGTCTATTGGGGATTTCCAGTACAAGTAGAACAGAATAGAATCATTGATGCAATTGAAGTTGAAATATATGGTGGAGAAATTGAGGCTGGTGGCTATATCGCTTCAGCTTACTACTACGGTGGTGAAGTTGCGGTAGTTGAAACTCATGCATCACCTTTTGGTACTCCAGGTCAATGGACAACAGTCCAATTTACAAAGAACGACATCTGGCAGACAAACGAAGGTAGAACATACTGGGTGATTCTAAAGACTAAACCAACTAGGAAAGAGGAATTCCGAGTTCGAGGCATAAATGTTGTATACTAGGGAATTATTGCTTTCTCTGCATAACTAATATGCCATACCGATTTCCGATTCTACCAATCGGGAGCCATCGTATGCTTGTAACAAATATGCGAAGTCGAGAAAAGAAAATCCTTTCTAACAACAAATAGATTTGCGACAATGCTTTATTATGAAGTGCTAGATCAAGGCCCGGTACAAAGAAAAGCGCACCTCTTATACGCCACATTTTAAATTCATTACTAAGAAATAACTTCCGAAGACGATTCTCTGTGAAGAAACTGACATGAGCTGCTCCAATCCGTTTATGCAATATCCTTAATGCTTTATCCCAACCGATGCGATTAATTAAAGCTTGTACTTTCGTTTCCTTATTTAACGTGAATGTGTCAAATCGTCTTTCAAGTCCACATAACGAGGTTCCCTCGAGGGGGACTGAAATGGTGACATAGGATCTTGCTGCTCTTTTCAATTCCTTTGCCGCAATATCAGGAGTGGGTAGGTGTTCGATGGTTTCAAAACATGCAATGATATCAACACCCGCATTTTTGAAAGGGAGTGCGGATGCATCACAAACTACACGGCAACTATTTTGTGTATCAGAAGACAGACGAAGATAGCTGAAGGATATATCACAACCAACATATCGGTGATGGGCTCTTTTTTCACATAATGACTCATTCAGCCAAGTTCCTGCGCAACCTATGTCTACAAGAGTGGGCTTTTTCTTAAAACTACTAATCAGTTTGTAGAGAATCCTAACAGTTCTTGAAGTCCTAACATGCCAAGATAGTTGAATAGCTAAATCACTATCTGATTCTGCATCCTCCTCGAGACGCTCACGGTTCATATCTTCATAGAAGCTCTTGTAGGACATCTTAGAGTAACCACCAAGTCGTTGGGGGATAAAAATCACACATAAGGCTTTACGCAAGATGATCTATGCAATTTCATCTAGAAGGTCAGCCAGAGTGTTAGATAATCTTTTTCGACTATATTGTTTAATCTTCTCAGGCGATGGATTAAAGATTGATTTTCCAGATTTCCAGTCATCATACATTTCAGCTATCTTCTCAGCACCGTCTCTAGGATTTGACCCATCGACAGAGAATCCGAATTGATTCTCTTGAATGAATCTGCGGGTATATTCCTGTATTCCAAAGCTGAGGACAGGGCGCTGCGTTGCAGCGTATTCAAATATTTTGCCTGATGCAGATCGATACACCATTCCTGTAAAGAGTAACAAGACATGGCAGCTTTTGATAAAAGAGATTGCATCTCTATGTTCCCGAAATCCTAGAAACTTGATTACACTTTCCACTCTGTATTTTGCAGCTAGGCCACGAACCATATTCTCGCTCATACTACCCATGAATGTAATTTGGAGGTCTTCACGCATTTCAGGGTGCTCTTTGAAAGCTATGTTCAACGACCTGAACAGAGGTTCAGGAGACATGCGTCCATAGAATGAACCTGCATAACCCAAGAGGAATTTATCTGCAGGAGGTCTGATGGTGTCATTACTAAAGTCTGCAGGATCGTATCCATTAGGTATCACAATCGGATCAAGATGATGTAATCCCAGATTATCCACGAGATGATCTTTAACAAAATCTGCAAGAACTATTGCTCTATCAACAGAACTTAGAAGCTTCTTCCAGTAAATCTCGTAAAATTTCTTATGCCATTTTGAGGGCCAGTTAATTTCATTGATAGTGAAAGGATCCCTAAGATCTGCGATGATTGGAATTTTGAGTTTCTTTTTCAGCTTTATTGCGATTCTAACTGCAGAGAATGGTGGTGCTGTTGCTAGGATCGCATCAAAATTCTTCGTCTTAGATAGTCGAAGTCCCGCGCGAGTAGCACAAGGAACCCAATCAAATTGTGGATCTAAAAAGGAGTATGCGAGTGTATACTTACGCAAACCTTTTCGAGCAAATTTCCGAAGAGTTTGGAAGATTGGAAGTCTATAGGCTCTTGAAATGGTCATGCCTTTTGGAATCAACTCTAATAGAGAATTATCGTGATGGTAGCCTGTATCATTGGACACGGAAATTACTGATGACTGCCATCCAAATCCAGGTAAGTATCTGGAGAAGTGAAGAGGTCTAAGAGCCCCTATACCTCCCAATGGGGGGTAGTAGTAGGCAATGGTAAGAAGCTCTTTCAATTTTATTTTCCACTCAGTATTATTTCCCTGGTTATTCAGGTAGGAGCTCTTCTTCT
>CAZUOC010000295.1:0-3985 GCA_964622335.1 uncultured Ignavibacteriaceae bacterium | reverse complement strand
AAAAGCATCTCGGTCAGGTTGTCGGCGCCGAAGTCGCAGCTCAGGCTGCAGGTCGAGGACGACGGCGTCGGCCTCGATGGCGGCGCACCGGAGGCGGGAACCAACGGCCGCCCGGCGACGCGCTTCGGCATGCGCACCATGGCCGAGCGCGCCAGTCTTCTCGGCGGGCGCCTGTCGACCTCCAGCGGCGCCGGCCACGGCACCTCCATCCTCGTCGAAGTGCCGCTCCGCCAGCCATGAGCGCGACCGGCCCCAATTCCAAAGCCCTGCGGGTCGTCGTCGCCGACGACCACCGGCTATTCGTGGAAGGCATCAAGACGCTGTTCCACAACGAGCCCGGCATCAGCATTGTCGCCGACACCGACAATGGCGACGCGCTGTTGGCATTGATCGAGACCCTGAAGCCCGACGTTGCGATCGTCGACATATCGATGCCGGGGCCCGGCATGGCGGCGATCGTCGACAAGGTGGCGGCGATGGACGTCCGCTGCGGCCTGCTGGCGCTGACGATGCATCTCGAGCCCGCCTTCGCCTCCGGCCTGATCAAGCGCGGCCTTGCCGGCTATGTGATCAAGGATGCCCTGTTCGAGGAACTCCTCGACGCCGTGCGCACGGTCGCCGCCGGCGGGCAGTATGTCTCGGCGCGGGTCGCCGAGCTTCAGGGCGACATGATCGCGCTGACGCCGCGCGAGCTGCAATGCCTGAAGGGCGTCGCCGAGGGGCTGACCAACAAGATGATAGCCCGGCAGATCGATGTCGGGGAGCGCACCGTGCGCTTCCATCTCAACAATCTGTGCCGCAAGCTCGGCGTGCAGCGGCGCAGCCAGGCGGTCGCCGTCGCCAGGCGCCAGGGGCTGCTGCTCGGCTAGGTAGAAGCGGGAGTCAGGCCGGGCGGTCGTGCAGGATTTCCCTGACGCGCGCCGCGACCGCCGGATAGCTTTCCGCCGTGCAATGGATGGCGCCGACCGGCCACCAGCCCGCCGCGGAGAGGCCGATGAAATGGCGCTCCGGCACGTAGCGCGCCCCGGAAACCCGGCTCCACTTCGTGTATTCGCGCTGCGAGCCGGCCGTGCCGAGGCCGGCGCCGGCGAGCGTCGCATTGGCGCTCGCCGCCCCGGCCATGAACGCCAGCGATCCGCCGATCGCCGCCCGGCGGTCGACGATGACCGAGGTCAGGCCGTCGTCGTCGATGACGAAGCGGCAGCGCATGCGGTTGCGGAAGACGACCAGCATGACCAGGACGATCAGCACCGCCGCCGCGGCGATTGCGATGAGCAAGACGAACAGGAAGGGCGGCAACCGTTCCAGATGATCGTCGAAGGCCAGGACGGTGCCGAAGACAAGCGCCACAAGCAGGTAGGAGAAACCGAGGACGAAGCCCATCGCGCGCAGGATGACCGGATTGGTCACCAGCGGCACATCGGCGACCCAGGTGAGGGCGCCGCCGCGACTATCCTGGAGAGGAGGTCCATCCATGTGATCGCCACCCGCTGGCTTGGCCTATTCCGATGCCGCGGCTCCCGCGCCGATTTCGGCGGCTCTCAACTTGGCGCCATAGTCGGCAAGAAAACGCGGGACCGTCTCGCGACCGGTCTGCCCGCTGCCTGCGCCGAGCATGTTCTCAAAGAAACCGCCGCCTTCGGGCGACTGTGCATAGGTCGCAAGCAGTTTCTTCTGCGTCTCCAGGTCGATTTCGCAGCGCTCCGGCAGGTTGTCGCGCATCAGCTTGGAAAACTCGTTCCAGGTCTTCCAGTCCGCATTGTTCAGCGTCTTCTTGCCGAACATGTCGGCAATCCGCTTTTTCATGCCGGCTTCGGCCAGCGCCGCCTTGGCCCTTTTGCGCAGGTCGTCGATATTGATCGTGCCCTTTTCACCGAGCAGCTTGAGATCGGCGTCGGTCAAACGCTCGCCCGTGGCCAGCGGGTAGTAATAGGCCATCTCCTTCAGCTGGTCATAGGTCTGCTGGCTGATATAGGTCGGCTTGCCGGCGGCGTCCGGCATCAGCACATAGGGCCGCGGATCGCTGGAATTGTCGATCTTGTAGGCCGACAGCCCGGCGAGGCGGAACAGGTAGGGGTCGCGCAGGAGATTGTCGAAGCCGTGTTTCTCGTTGAACTTGCGCATCACCGGCGTGACGGTGGCCTGGCTGCCCTTTATGTTGGCATAGTCGTCGGGCTTGTCGACCCATTTGCGCATCATGGTGTCGATCGTCCCCGGCAACTTCATCGCCTCGCCGTAGAACTGCGCCAGCTCCTTGACGCCCTCGGGCATGTAGCCGGCGGCCTTGTTGGTCAGGTAGCTCATGCCCTCGAATGCCAAGCGCATATTTCGCTGCGCCTCGGTGTAGCGCCCTGACTTGGCCAGTTGCTCGGCGTCGGCCATGTACTTCTTGTAGTCCTGATACTTGTCGTAGACATCGAGCGACCATTGCGCTGCCTTGGTCGTCTCACCGAAGACGGTGCCGGCGGTGTCGAGAAATCCCTGGCGGCCGACCGCCTTTTCAAACTGCTTGAACTCCTCGGGCGACATGCCCTTGGCGGCCAGTTGCGTCAGCTCGTCGGTCAATCCGCGATGCGCTTTGACGGCCCTGTCGAAATAGCCCTTGACGATATTCACATTGCCCAGCAGGCCCTCGGCGATCTTGCGCTTGTCGCCGCTCATCATCTGCCCGGTGAAGGTGGTGGCGTCGTGGGCGTTCTTGACGAAGTCGACGGCCTCCAGAAAGTCCGACAGATGGCGCAGGTCACGTTGCTGCTGGAGATGCGCATTCGACAGCTCGCTGACTTCCGCCTTCAACGCATTGAGGCGCGCTTCCTTGCGGCTGTCGCTGCCGAGATCGCGAATGCTGATGCGAAGCTTCTTGAGATCGTCCTGGCGGCTCTTGAGCCTGTTGCCGATTTCGAGCGCGTCGCGTTCGACAGCGGCATGCGCAATCTCGGCGACGTACTTGTAATTGTCGGCATTGGTGAAGATCGCCTCGCCGGCCTTGCCGACCCAGTCCCTGTTCACCGCTTTGGCCGCCTTCTTCTCGGCCGCCAGCAGCTTCGCCAGGGCCGCGTTCTGCTTGGCGATGCTGTCGGGCGGCGGCAGGACGGGCACGCCGTTGTTGGCCAAATACTCGTAGCCCGCCAATTCGCGGACCCGCGGATCGACGTAATGGATCGCCTCGTATCTTTCCCGGCATTCGCTGAGTAGCCGGGCATAGTCGTTTGCCGGCGACTTGTCGGGCTTCTTGATGTTGGCGAGGATGGTGTCGAGGATATTGCCGCCGCCCTGCTGCGCGGCGCAGCGTGTCCAGGTGTCCCCCCCGCTGGGGAAGTCAAAGGCAACGCAACCCCAATTGCCGCCCTTGCACGGCAGGCTGTTCTGGCAATCGCCCCAAGGCTCGGGGTGGAACCCGACGCCGCTGCCCATGATCGCGCCGGCACCGCACAGGCAGCCGTAGAAAGCCGTCTGCGCCGCCTTGTCGACGCCCACATGGTCGAGGAGCTTCCGCGTCCTGTCATAGCCGAGCGGCGCGATCGACTTGAGCACGTAGTCGCGCGCTTTCTGCGCATCGCTCTGCGCAGTCGCCGCATCCTTGGTTGCGGCCGCGTTCCCCGCCGGCTTGGCGGCGTCCTGAGCCGCACCGGTCGAGACGCCGGCAAGAAGGAGAAGTGCAGCAATCGTCGCAAGCATCCGACCCTTCGTGTGTGTCATCTGCCCGATCTCCACTATTGATCCGCACCTGGCGCAGGCAGTCCGTCCGCAAGACTTGCCATGAAGCCATCGGGATCGAAGTCGTCCTTGTCCACATAGGTCCAGCGTTGCACTGCGGTCATCCCGGCGGACGGCATCCAGCCGCCGGTGATCTTCTTGAGCACCAGCTTGCTGGCTGCGCCGTAGGCCTTCTCCGGGTGGGCGTAGACGGTCGCGTAGAGCCGGTAATACTTGTGGATGGCGATGTCGGAGCCACGCACCGCCGGACCGCCCGGGAGGCTGACCG
>CAZUOC010000294.1:0-3986 GCA_964622335.1 uncultured Ignavibacteriaceae bacterium | reverse complement strand
GGTTATAATATTGATTGGAGCGAGCAGTAATAATAGTTGCAATGGTGCTGTCATCATATCTTACCAAATCAGACTGCCAGCAACGGTACAATGTATCATCACCAATAACAGTTCCGTTACTAAAAACTTTTGTAAAATCCCAGTATGCAGGAATGAAATCCGTATTTCTAATATCGCTATCTACAAGAGAACCATCTGATTTATAAGCTTTCCCATTTTTAATGTAACCATGATAAATGCTTGTTAGAGTATCGCGTGGGTGTTGTTCTGTAAATATGAAATCAATTCTATCTATTCCATTACTCCAGTATTTATAGTAACCTTTATTGTATGAATCGCTCGAGTTTGTTGTTAATTGTCCGCCCCATGTCCATGTGTCTCCCATATCATCTGAAATAAGAAAATTAGGAGATCGATGGTTGGCTCTTGAAAAATCATACATCCTGCCTTCAGCCGAGAGATAGTAAAGGTTATTATAAGCTATAGTATAATCAGTACCTCCCGGTTTGGTTGCCCAATCAAATACTTGTTCAGAAGACCATGAATTTCCGTCAAATATTCTATACCTGTTGTAATTATCATAATGATTGGAATACATAGCTAAATATTTACCATCGGGTCGTAAGATTAAGCCGGGAGCGTTATGATCATCACAGCCTGACTTCCTCAGATTATATCTTAGGGGAGTTCCGGTTTGTAAATCGTAAATAACTGTACGTACTATACCGTTACGTGGTGAACCTCCGGTGCCTGCCTGGCTTTCATCAAAACCAAGAATTATTTTTCCATTGCTCTGGTCAACTATGACTCGTTCATCCTGGAACCAGCACCAAAGCCCGTTATCATTAAATTGAATAAGGCTGCCTTTTACAATATCTTTAGCTTCCTGTCCAAAAACGAGGGTATCATAAAGAAAAATTAGAGTGACAAAGAAAAGTACTTTTAGTAAAACTCTGAACATTTCTTAAACTCCTTAGTATATATTTAAGCGAATTGTTATTACACCAAGATATTATTTATATTGAAAAATATATTTCCGATTTGATCAATTAAAAATAACAAATGATTTACAGATTTCCTCTTTATGGAGTCAAAATGAAATTCAGATTAAAAATATTTTAAATTCATTTTTTCCTGACAGGATATATGATTGCACAAAATAGTCTGACTATAAAAAATATTACTTACGCTTCAATTGAGGGAAGAAAATTAACACTTGATTTATATATGCCTGAGAATGTGGAGAATCCTTTTCTGGTTGTGTGGGTGCATGGCATAGCGGAACTAAAGATAACCCTCCGGATAATCTTTTTAAATCCGGTTATGCGATGGCGAGCGTTGAATACCGTCTTTCAACCGAAGCTCGTTTTCCCGCAATGATTTTTGATATCAAAGCTGCAATTCGATTCTTAAGAAGCCAGAGTAAACATTATGGTTATAGAAAAGATAAAATTACTATTTGGGGATCTTCAGCAGGCGGACATCTCGCCGCACTTGTTGGTACAATAAATGGGAATTCGAAACTAGAAGGAACTTTAGGGGATTATCTTGATGAGAGTTCATCAGTACAGGCAGTTATTGATTTTTTGGACCAACAAATTTTCTAACAATTCTTGGACAATCCACTCCTCACGGTATCAGTGTTCGCGCACCGGCACTAGCTCTATTACTTGGAAAACCAGTTGAACAGGTTGAAGATCTGGCTAAACTCGCCAGCCCAGTTTACCAGGTAGATAAATCTGCTCCCCCTATTTTGATTATGCACTGCGATCAGGACAACAAAGTACCGATAAATCAATCAATTGAATTAAAAAAAGCTTATGATGAGAAAGGTCTTAATGCGACCCTTATATTTGTTCGCGGGGCAGGTCATTCAGATCCCCTATTTTTTATAGAGAAGTATATAAAAATTGTAAAAGAATTTCTGAAGAGAGTACTTAAAGATTAATTAACCCATAATCTGAAATTGTTTGTAAACCGTTAAAATGGTTGAGTTATACTGTGTTTTCTGAGTAACCCACGGATTAATCCGTGGGTTACTAAAAATATAAAGAATATTTTGAACTGTTTTAACAGTTTTTCTTTATGAATTTTTAATTCAATTATTTTTTTCTTTCCCCGTTAACTAATCTCCATATTCCAAGCGGGTTATCATTTTTTAATTCATCGGGTAAAAGTTCATCAGGAAAATTTTGATAACTAACAGGGCGTACAAATCTGTTTATAGCTAATGTTCCAACAGAAGTTGTTCGACTGTCTGTTGTCGCAGGAAAAGGTCCACCGTGAACCATAGAATGACAAACTTCTACACCAGTTGGAAATCCATTAATAATTAATCTTCCTGCTTTCCTTTCAAGAATTAAAATTAAATCTTTATAATTTTCCATATCTTCTTTTGTTGCATGCAAAGTAATTGTAAGATGTCCATGTAACTTTCTAGCAGCTTTTAAAAGATCTTCCTTATTATTTGCTGTAACCGTTAAAGTTGAGGGACCAAAAATTTCTTCTTCCAGATTTTCATTATTTAAGAAGTTATCTGCACTAGTTTGGAATAAATAAGCAACACCTTGTCCAATTTCGCCGGAAATTTTTCCTTTAGCTAATAACTGAACGTCTTGTTTTCCAGTTATACTATTTATTCCATTTTGATAAGCATTTTGTATTCCAGAAGTAAGCATTGTTCCTGCATCTGTATTTGCAAAATTTTCTATGGCAGATTTTTGAAACTCTTCTGATTCTTCTAAAAATACAAGACCGGGATTTGTACAAAATTGTCCTACACCCAGAGTTACAGAAGATGTTAAACCTTTTGCTATTTCTTCTTTTCTTTCCTTCATTGCACCGGGAAGAATAAACACGGGATTCGTACTTCCCATCTCTGCATAAACAGGAATCGGTTCAGGTCTTTTTACTGCTGCATCATAAATTGCTTTACCTCCCCTGAAAGAGCCGGTAAACCCAATCGCTTTTATAAAAGGATGATTTACTATTTCCATTCCTACTTCAGTAGATTTTCCATGAACCATTGAAAAAGTTCCATCCGGCATGTTAGCTTTTTGAACCGCGTTTATGATAGCCTTGGCAACAAGCTCACACGTTCCGGGATGTGCAGGATGAGCTTTAAAAATTATAGTACAACCCGCAGCTAATGCAGATGCAGTGTCTCCACCTGCAACAGAGAAAGCTAAAGGAAAATTGCTTGCACCAAAAACTCCAATCGGACCCAAAGCTTTATACATACTTCTAATATCAGATTTAGGCAAAGGCTGTCTATCAGGAATTGCTGTTTCAATTCTTGCTTCGACCCAGGAACCTTCTTTAAGCAGTTCAGCAAACAATTTAAGCTGATTAACTGTTCTTCCTCTTTCTCCCGTTAATCTAGCAATTGGCAAACCTGTTTCCTGGTTACACCGTTCTAACAGATCATCACCAAGTGCAAGAATTTCTTCAGCAATGTTTTCAAGGAATAAAGCCTTTTCTTCTCCACTCTTTTTGCCGTAAATAGTAAACGCCTGCTCAGCCTTAGTTATTGCTTTATTAATTTCGTTTGATGTTGCTTCGTAAAAATCAGTAGGCAGGTTTTTACCAGTTGCAGGGTTTACTCCATTAAAAACTTCTTTCCCCTCTGCAGATAATTCATTGCCAATAAAATTTTGTCCTTTTAATTCCATTTTTATTCCACCATATTTATTAATGTTCCAATTGGCTCTATTGTAATAATTATTTCATCTCCGCTTTGTAAAGTAAAATCGCTAGTAGGGACAATGCCTGTTCCTGTCATAAGTAAACTTCCATTTGGAAATGAACATTCTCTATATAAAAAAGAAACTAATTCTTCAGGCTTTCTTTTTAGCTGATTTAACTCAACATCTCCCTGAAAAACTGAATTGCCATTTCTCTTAATCTCTAGCTTGATTATAGTCTCCGAAGATAATGCTTCATTTGTTACATAAGCATTTTCGTTCCGTGCGGGGTGAACGCTTAAA
>CAZUOC010000293.1:1735-3991 GCA_964622335.1 uncultured Ignavibacteriaceae bacterium | reverse complement strand
TGTAGCTCCGCATTTAATAATTTCCAGAAGCCCATCAGCAAAAGGGAAAAAAGCATCGGAAGCGGCAACCGAACCTTTAAGATCGAGTCCATGTTCCTGGGCTTTTTTATGTGCAATTTTTGATGAATCGACTCGTGACATTTGACCAGCGCCTACTCCGAGTGCCGCTCCATCTTTTGCAAAGACTATAGCATTAGATTTAGTATGTTTTGATACAGTCCAGGCAAACATTAAATCCTTAAGCTCCTGTTCAGAAGGTTTTTTATTTGTAACAAACTTTAAGGAATTCTCAGATAAAGAAATGAGGTCGGGGTCCTGAGCTATTACTCCGCCAGGGATATTTTTGAAATTCTTTCTTGTAGATCTTACCGACTTAAGCTGTCTCAAAAGTCTTCTATCCTTTTTCTTTTTAAGGATTTTAACAGCTTCTTCCGTGAACTCCTTTGCACATACGATTTCCAGGAATATTTCGTTCAACTTCTGAGCCATTTGTTCATCAACAACCGTTGTTAAAACAACTATGCCTCCAAAAGAAGAAACTGGATCACACTTCAATGCTTTCTCATAGGCTTCCAAAGAGGTTGAGCCCTTTGCAACACCTGCCGGATTTTGATGTTTAATTATAGTACAGGAAGTTTCCCCGATATCTTCAGCTAATTCAACCGCGGCTACAAGATCAAGAATATTATTGTAGGATAATTCCTTGCCATGAAACGTCTCGAAATATTCATTGAAGTTCCCATAAATTTCTGCTTTCTGATGTGGATTTTCTCCGTACCTCAGACTCTTTTCTAATTTATAATTTACTCTTATGTAGGAAGAAGGAAGGGAAAATTTATTTTCAAGAAAGTTACTGATGTAAGTATCATAATTTGCAGTATGAGAGAAAGCTTCAACGGCAAGTTTCTTTCGGGTATCTTCAGAAACTTTGCCTTCTTTAAGTTCTGAAATAAAAATATCATATTGTAAAGGATCAGTGAGAATGGAAACGTGTTTATAATTTTTTGCTGAGGCTCTTATTAGGCTTGGTCCCCCGATATCAATCTGTTCTATTATTTCATCTAAAGTTGATTGGGAATTTTCAGCAGTTTTTACGAATGTATAAAGATTAACACACACAACATCGATTGGGAAAATTTTATTTTCTCCAGCTTCTTTTTGATCGTTCTGATTTTCTCTTCTCATCAGGATGCCGCCGAAAATTTTGGGATGAAGTGTTTTTACTCTCCCGCTGAAAATTTCCGGGAAACCGGTAACGTTACTTATCTCAGTTACTTCAATACCGGAAAATTTTAAAAGTTTTGCTGTGTTCCCTGTTGCAATTATTTTATACCCTGACCTGGTTAAAGATTTTGCCAACTCAACAACATTTGTTTTGTTAGATACACTAATTAATGCTAATTTTTCCACTAAAAATTTTTTACGATATTTTAATTTATAATAACTCTGTTATTAACAATTTTAATTTTGCCCTCTACAAATTTACTTATAACGAATGGAAGCAATTTATGTTCAGCTTCAAGAACTCTTCCAGCAATCTCTTCCGGCGAAGTCACATTTGATATATCAACACACTTTTGGGCAATTATTCTTCCCGTATCATAAGTCTCATCAACGAAATGAATTGTTGGACCTGAGACTTTAGCCGATGATTCAAAAACAGCTTTATGAACATTCATTCCATATAAACCTTTTCCGCCAAATGAAGGTAAAAGAGCGGGATGAATATTAATAATTTTGTTTTTATATCCTGATACAAATGAACCCGGAATTAATTTCAAAAAACCAGCCAGGACTATTAGATCAACTTTAAGCGAAATAAGTATATCAGCAAGATTTGAGTAACTAATACAGCCTTCTTTATCTCCAACTGTATAAGTTGATATCGAATTTCTTTTTGCAATCTCAAAAGCAGTGCATTGTAATTTATCGCTGACAACAGCTTTAACATTTATTTTACCTTTAAGTAATTCCGAAGTTAAAATCGCCTCAAGGTTAGAACCGCGCCCGGAAACAAATACAACTATGTTCAATTTTTTATACCAAAGCTGCTGAAAAATTAGTTAAATAGTGAAATATTGTCAATTAAAAGCCAAAATCGCTCTGAATTAATTTTATAGCTGTTCTTTCTGCTTTAATGAACTAATCAAAGTCTTCAACTTATTTTGGTAATCATAGTCATTGTAATCTTCTGCCTGTTCTATAAAATAATTTGTTATCAATGAAGCCAATTTTTCCCTCCATGGCTATTTCAAA
>CAZUOC010000293.1:0-1725 GCA_964622335.1 uncultured Ignavibacteriaceae bacterium | reverse complement strand
TGTTGCAACCTTATCCCCTAAATAGTAGTTAGCTCTTGCAGCATAATAACAAGCAAAGGGCAAAATCCATTTTTCATCTTTTACCTCTGTTTTTATTGCAGCAGAAGCAAGACTAAGTGACTCATCATATTTGCCAAGATTAAAGGCAGCTTCATTTAAATAAAGATAAGCTTCGGCTTTTAATTTACTGCTTATAATTTTTTTAAGAACAGAACCTAATGAATCATAAGCAGCCTTGTAGTTTCCTGCTTCTATCATATTATCGGCTTTAACAACTGCAATTTCATTTTCAGATAAAGTTCTTTTAAGATAGACACTACCTTTACGTTTAGCATAAATATCATCATCAAGATCCATATTACCGTTTTCACAGGAGCCAAAATAAACGACGGCACTATCTCTTACTCCCGCGATTTCATAGCTTACTCCCAAACGAAATGAGGCAATTCCGGTATAATCATTGTCGGGGGTTGTCTCAAGAAATTTTTTGTAATGAACAATGGCAGAATCAAATTGATTCTTTTTATAGAAAACATCTCCAATTAAAAAATTTGAAAAAGCAATTACCTGAAGAAAGTTTTCATTATCATAGTTTACAATTTTTCTTAAAATTTTTTCTGCAACGTTAAGTTTTCTCTCTTTTATATTTAAAGATGCGAGCGAGTATTTAAACAAAAGATTTTCAGGATATTTATTTACCAGTTTTGTAAGGTATTTCATTCCTTCTACAGAATCCGGTGTAACCTGCGAATAATAATACTGAGCTTCAATTTTACCATAATTTCCTTCATCGGCAGCTAACTTCAAGTATTGAATTCCAAGCTCTTTATCTCCACCCATACCAGCAAGTTTTAAGACCCACCTGAATGCACCGGGAGTCTGCCCGGCAGCAAAATTATACAGTCCTAGACCAAGGTAAGCATCATATCTTTCTGGATTAATTTCGATTGCTTCCTCCAGATACGAATTTGATTTTTTACCAGCCCATACTGCATCGAGATAATTTTCTGCAGCCGCAAAAGCAATTGCCCTGTATGAATAATTTGAACCGAGAAGATATAGTAAAGTATCACTACTAGGATTTTCGTCAAGTAACTCAAGTCCTTTTTCAATCGCAGTATCAGAATAAGCAGTAAAAATGTTTAACTCATTTTTATCTTTACTGCTTAAATAGTACCACACATAAATACCGGAAAGATAATGGTAACCTTCCGGTCTCTCAGGATATTTTTTTTTGATGTCTTTGAAAGTTTCTTCGGCTTTACCCCACTTGAAGTGATAACTTTGTTCCAGCCCCTCCATAATATTTTTTTCAGAAATACTTTTTGGCTGGGCAAAAATGCTGCGAGAAAAAATCAGCAAAGAAAATATCAAGCAAGCATTTTTAGTAATTCTGAATATCATAATATTATCAAAATAATTTTCAGTTAGCAAACACTCGGTTTACTCTTCTATGAGCTTCATTTCCTTTTCTTTAGAATGGATAAGAGAGGCTTTAACAAACTCTCTGAATAATGGGTGAGCTTTAGTTGCTCTTGATTTTAGTTCCGGATGGAACTGGCATCCGAGAAACCAGGGATGGTCCGGAATTTCAATCATCTCCACAAGTTGCCTGTCAGGAGAAAGCCCGCTAAATATCATTCCATGTTCAGATAAAGTTGTTCTGAATTTATTATTCACTTCAAAACGGTGTCTGTGTCTTTCTGAAATGTAATTATTTTTATA
>CAZUOC010000292.1:0-3991 GCA_964622335.1 uncultured Ignavibacteriaceae bacterium | reverse complement strand
TTAACAACAGATTATTCTGCTGCAAATCTTTTTTTATCAGCAGTTGACTTTAATTCCGTTCCACAGCCGGGCACGGCGATTGCTTCCGCAATCAATTTGGCATTAAAATCTTTTGATAAATCCGTAAGCACGCAAAAAGCAATTGTCTTAATTACTGATGGTGAAGATCACGAGGGAGACATAAACAAAGCAGTTTCCAATGCCGTTTCAATGGGAGTAAAGATTTATGCAATTGGTCTCGGATCCCCGGACGGATCACCTATTCCCTTATTTGATTCAAGAGGGAATCAGGTTGGCTTTAAGAAAGATAAAAATGGCAATACTGTTTTAACGAAACTAGATGAAGAAACATTAAAACAGATTTCATCGGTAGGAGGCGGCGAGTATTATCGTGGTTCAAATTATGAAGATTATCTCGATAAAATTTATAAAGAGCTTTCACAATTAGATAAAACAGAATTCGGGGTAAAAAAAGTAACTGATTACGAAGACCGATTTTATTATTTTTTATCTCCGGCGATATTATTATTATTTGTGGAATTTTTCATTAGCGAAAATAAGAACAGGTGGATTAACAACATCGTAAAAAGACTTGGTATAAATAACAGGCAATAAGATGAAGACTATTATTTATATACTTTTATTTTCTGCACCGTTGTTATTTGCACAACGCAGTACAATCAATTCCGGTGTGGATAAATACAACCAGAAAAAATATTCGGATGCCGAAGTAAATTTTAAAAAAGGGATTGATAAAGATCCGAAAAGCTTTGAGGCGCACTTCAATCTTGGTGATGCATATTATAAAGAAGGACAGTTTGATCAATCGCTTAAAGAATATTATTCTTCTCTTGAACTTACAAGGGACCCTTCCAGAAAAGCGAGCACTTATCATAACATCGGGAATTCACTTCTTAAAGCAAAAAAAATTAAGGAAAGCATCGAGGCGTATAAAAATTCCCTGAAGATTAATCCCAACGATATGGAAACGAAGTACAATCTTTCTTATGCCTTATCTCTACTTAATAATCAGCAAAACCAGCAGAAGAATAAACAAGATAATCAGCAGAACAAAAATGACAAGAACAAGAACGACAAGAATAAAAATCAGAATCAGAAAAATCAGGATAAAAACGACCAGAATAAACAGAACCAGCAGAATAAACCTGACCAAAATCAACAGGCTAAGCAGGATAATTTGAAAGCTCAGAAAAATCAGATCTCAAAAAAAGAAGCAGAAAGAATTTTACAGGCTCTGAAGAATAATGAGAAAGACATTCAGAAAAAATTGAGAAAAAAAACCGGGAAAGTGGTTAAAACCGATAAGGATTGGTAAGAAAATTTTTAATGGCTAAGATTATAAAAAATATTTTTTGCTTATTAATTCTGTCCGGCAATATTGTTTTTGCTCAGACATTTTTTGCTACAACCAGCCATACTCAGATAAGCATTGATGACCAGTTCCAATTATCTTTTACTTTCTCTGGTGATAATGTAAACGGAGTCAAAAACTTTACTCCTCCTGATCTGAGTAATTTTATGATCCTTTCCGGTCCGAATCAATCAACAAGTATGGAGTTTGTCAATGGTGCTTCCTCAGCTTCGTTAACATATACATATTATTTAAAAGCCAAGGCTTTGGGGAAACATAACATTGGTAGTGCCTCTATTGAGTATAATGGTAAAACATATAAAAGTGATCCGATTTCCGTAGAGATAGTGAAAGGAGCTCCGGTTAATAAACAAAATGAAGAACCTTCTGTTGATTCCCAGATTGCACAGAATCTTTTTGTAAAAGCTTCTGCGGATAAACATAAAGTTTACCAGGGAGAACAGGTTACTGTAACTTACAAACTGTACACACGTCTTAATATTGCCTCGCAAATGTCGGTTTCAAAACTCCCTCAATATCACGGTTTTTGGGCTGAAGAGCTTGAGACTTCGAGAAATATTCTTTTTTCCACAGAAGTAGTCAACGGTAAACAATTTAGAGTTGGCGTTTTGAAAAAAGTTGCTTTGTTTCCGAGTCAAACAGGGGAACTTTCTGTCACTCCTTTTGAGATTGATATTCCTGTGCAGGTTCAGAAAAAGAAAAAGAGCAATAACTTCTTTGATGACTTCTTCAATGATCCTTTTGGAAGGGGACAGACGGTTAATTATTCTGCAAAATCAAATACACTTAAAATTAATGTAATACCTTTACCAAATGAAGAAAAGCCTGGATCATTTAACGGAGTAGTTGGTAATTTTACCTTGAATTCTTCTCTTGATAAAAATAAAACTAAAACGAACGAGCCAGTCTCTTTAAAAATAGATATTAAAGGAAGCGGCAATATAAAGCTAATAGATGTTCCCGAAGTTAAGCTCCCTCCCGGAATTGAAAAATATGAACCCAAAGTATCAGAGCAGATTAACAGAACGGGCAAACTTAGTGGTAAAAAAACTATTGAGTATTTAATTGTTCCAAGAACCCCCGGGGAAAAACAAATTCCGGCAGTAACCTTTTCTTTCTTTAATCCTGACCAAAGATCTTATGTCACTTTAAGATCTAAACCTTACACTATTAATGTTGAACAGGGAGAACGTGTAGCGGAACCGGATATAAGTGGACTAAACAAGGAAGATGTAAAACTTTTAAGCGAAGATATTCGTTACATAAAGATATCGGGCGATGATATAAGCAAAAAAAGTGAATTGCTGATTTTCCGCTTTGGTTTTTGGGCGGCAGTAGGAGTTCCGTTATTCGCTTTGATTGGTTTTGTTGCATTTAAAAAGAGAGATGAAAAATTAAATGCTGATGTTCAACTTTTACGGTATCGCAAAGCACAAAAGGTTGCTAAAAACAGGTTGAAAATTGCACAAAGTTTAATGGTTAAAAAGCAGGATAAAGAATTTTACACCGAGCTTTCGGCTGCTTTATTCGGCTATCTTGAAGACAAGCTGCATATTCCAAAATCGGAATTTACTGTTGAGAGAGCAATGTCTGAATTACAAGCAAGGAATGTTAACCAGGATATAGCGGAAAGAGTTGAGAAAGTTTCGCAGAAATGTGAATTTGTAAGATTTGCACCAGGTAGTAATGGAATGGAAGCGATGAATGATATGTATAATCAACTTTCAGATTTAATT
Organism: uncultured Ignavibacteriaceae bacterium; assembly: GCA_964622335.1. GTDB lineage: Bacteria > Bacteroidota > Ignavibacteria > Ignavibacteriales > Ignavibacteriaceae > RBG-16-34-14. Next base: position 862 of record CAZUOC010000292.1, on the reverse strand, counting down.
ATAGATATAGAAAAATCAATTGCGGTTAAGAAACATGCATAGCCTGTTTAAGAAAAATATGATTCTAATCTTAACAGTAATTTTAATGTCTTGTATTTCCAATTCTTTTGCTTCAGAGGGAACAATTTTTCAGCAAGGAAATGAATACTATCAGCAGAAGCAATACGATAAAGCAATTGAAACTTACCAAAAGCTTGTTCAATCTGGTTATGAAGGAGCATCGCTCTACTACAATCTCGGAAATGCATATTACAGAAGAGGAAAAGTTGGCTTCGCAATTTTATATTATGAAAAAGCTTTAAAGTTATCTCCCGGCGATGATGATATTATTCACAACCTGGATATTGCAAACTTAAAGATTATAGACAAAGTGGAGTCTTTTCCTGAGTTTTTTCTCTTTCAATGGTGGGAAGGATTATTATCCTTCTTTTCGTCTTCAGGATGGACAATAACAGCATATATATTTTATCTGGTACTTATTTTTTCCATAGGTTGTTACTTTTTTGTGATGAATCCTCTTCGTCAGAAGATTATATTGGTGACCGGACTTGTTGCTCTTTTCTTGTTTGTAGCGACAGCAGTTTTATTAACGGTGAAGTTGAACAGGGAATTGAATGCTAAAGATGGAATCATCGTTGAAAATACAGTTAATGTTAAAATTTCTCCTGATTTCGGAAGCAATGATGCATTTATAGTTCACGAAGGATTAAAAGTTGCACTTGAAGATAAAGTAGATAACTGGATAAAAGTTCGTTTGCAGGATGGCAAGATAGGCTGGGTTCCTGATGAGGATGTAAAAATAATTTGAAATAGGAAAAAGTTTTTTAATTAATGGATGCTAAAATAAATAAAAGGTGATATG